>NZ_JALBGZ010000224.1:0-8696 GCF_023006515.1 Bradyrhizobium sp. PRIMUS42 | reverse complement strand
AAGGCGCAATTCGCAGCCGCAAGCGGAGCAGCGCGCCGAAGCGCCAGTGATGGCATTCGGCGGCGACGAGCCCCGGCAGGGCGGCGCCGTCAATCTGTTCGGAAACTGATCGATCGGGCGACTTGGTCGCCCAAGGGAGCGATCGGCCTCGCCCAAGGGAGCGATCGGCCGATGGCCGCTATTTCTCGACCGCCCCGGTCCAATCCTTGAAACCGCCGACGTTGTAGACCTTCTCGTAGCCCATATCCTTCAGCAGCTTGCCGGCGAGCGCGGATCTGCCGCCGGAGGCGCAGTAAAGGATCACGCTCTTGCTCTTGTCGAACGCCTTGTCGTGATAGGGCGATTCCGGATCCGCGCGAAACTCCAGCATCCCCCGCGAGACATGCACGGCGCCTTCGATCTTGCCGCTGGCCGCGACCTCCGGCGCATCGCGAACGTCGACGACCAGCGTGTTGCCGCTCTTGATCATCTCGGCCGCCTCGTCCGACGTGATCTTGGGGACCGCCGCATTCGCGGCTTCGAGCATCTGCTTGACGCTGGTTGGCATGGTTTCCTCCGCTGTTGCTTACGGGGAAGGATAGCACATTGGTCGCGCTTCGCCTCCTCCTGTCGCGGGAGGATGGTATGCCGGAAAAGCCGCTTCGTCGCGCACCAGGCGCCGGCTTGGTGGGAAGTGCGCAACTGGCTGCCGAGCAACCGCATGTTACAGCGGACCTCGACGCAACGTCACCGCACCCCCGTGCCTTTGCAGCGCTGGCACTTCACGACCTTGTCGCCCTTCTTGAGCAAGCCTTTGCCCTCGCAATTCTTGCATTTCTGCTTCTTCTTGATGTTCGGGCCTTTTTCACTGGTCATGAAATTCTCCTGCCGCCACACGGCGTCTCATGCGGATGCTCGGCGGAACAGCCGGGCGGTGCGAAATAAGCCCTACACTCATGCGGGCTTCGGCACCACCAGCACCGGCACGCTTCCGTCCACCAGGACCTCGGATGTCTGGCTGCCCAGAAACAGCTTCCTGAGGTCGCGACGCCCATGAGAGGCCATGACGATCAGGTCGCATGCCCTGGACTTTGCCGTTTCAATGATCGCGGTCGCCGGGTGCGCATTCGGAACATGCAGGAGCTCTGCAGGCGTGCCGATCTGCTCCGCCATCGCGCGCGCGTCATCGAGCACCTTGCCCGCACGGGCCTTGCAAGCTGCGTCAAAACTGTCGATCTCGTCCTGTGTCGGAATCCATCCCGAGGCGTGTCCGCTGCCATAGTCGACCGGCAGCGCTTCCGTCACGGTGATGATCGTGAGCCTGGCGTTCAAGGCCTTCGCCAGGGTGATGCCATGCTCGACGCCTTTTCTCGCGACGTCCGATCCATCCGTGCTCAAGAGAATGTTGGCGTACATCCGGTGGCTCCCTTGCTCGTCGAACAAAGTGATGCCTGGGGAGTATGGTCCGATGCGCGCCGTGGGTCCATGCGCCCGTGTTGGCTCCGGTCTCGCCGTCAGCGGATCGAAAGGCTGCTGTTACGGTAGGACTGCATTTGATTCACAAGCCTGCGAATCCGCGAAGGTGACCGGAGCTATTGAGTACGCTCTCGCCACAATCCTCAACTCGACGAAGCTGTCCGAGTAAGTTCGCGGAAAGAGCGTGTATGTAAGGGGGCCCAGCATCAAGCCCCTTTTCGTTGTCCTACCAGAAGGGTCCGGTCGGCAAATTCCTGGATCGTGCGCACGATTTTCGCTTTCGAGATCGAGCGAGAGCCAAGGATAACCTCGTGTAGAAGGCCGTCCGCTCCGTGATAAATTAGTGACGTTGTGAGTTCGGGGGTGGTGCACTGAAATGCACCGGCATGGACCCCCCGCACGATGACTTTTGAAATCAGTGCCATCGTCTTTCCGTTCATCTCACGACAAAGATCAAGCGCCTTCGCGTCGGCCGTTTGGTAGATCGTTCGATGGAGTTCCGCATGATCAAGCGCGTGGGTCACAAGCTGTTCAAGCAGGTCTGCGAACAGTGACGGCCACTCGGTATCCTTCGACGCAGCATCGAGACGCTCGCGAGCGATACTGACGAAGCCTTCGAGATAGACTTCCCACAGCCTCGCTACGACGTGATCCTTCGATTTGAAGTGGAGGTAGAATGTGCCCTTGGCGATGCCAGCTTTCTCGGTAATGCTTTCGATCGAGGTCTCTGTAATTCCCTTTTCCCGGAAGATCTGCGCGGCGGCCGCTAGAATGTCGGCTCGCCGTTCTTCCGCGTCTTTGGTCCGACTCCCACGCTTGGACGTCCTCGGTTGCATCACATCCTCTCTCCGGCGCTCGGGGTCTAACCATGTTTTCCCGACATAACACATCATTGACTAACGGTCAGTCATCAATTATGACTGACCGTTAGTCAGTGGAGCTCATGGATGACCGGGAATATTTCATTTGGTGAGGTCGTGTTCGCCGTGACTGTCGGGATTCTGCTCATACTCCTCGCATTGCGTTACGCTGCCCGAGAACGCGTCTCCATGAATGACGCAGCGCGGGCGAAAGCCCCTGGCCGGTTCGTCAGTTTGAGCGTCGGCCAAACGCATTGGCTTGCCGAGGGGCCAGACTCGGGCGAGGTGATTGTGTTGGTGCCCGGCGCAACTCTGCCCCAATGGATATGGGGAGATCTCCCCTCCAAGCTCGCGGCAGCAGGCTATCGCGTAATCCGATATGACCTATTGGGGCGTGGTTACTCCGATAGGCCAGGTGTCCCGTACAATAGCGATCTTTTCGATAACCAACTGTTCGAGTTGCTCTCTGCGTTGCAGATCAAGCAGAAAGTGCATCTGATGGGACTCGCCTTCGGGTGCCCCATCATTTCAGAATTCGCCGTCCGTCACGCCGGCTTGGTGCGTTCGCTCTGCTTCATCGGGCCGGACGGATTTGGCGTGCATATGAGCAAAGGGTCGCGCCTGTTCATGATCCCGATCCTGGGATCCTTTCTCTTCAGCCTGGTTGGGACCCGCCTCCTACTGAAGCGGATCGACGACTATTCCACCGATGGCGCTCTCAAGGACTGGCTCCGCGTGCGCTATGCACCCGAATTGGAGTTTAAGGGATTTAAGCGGGCATTGTTGTCCTCGGTCCGCAATATGCCGATCCACGACGCGACTGCAAGCTACGCAAGTTCAGACTCGCGTCTGCCGATCTTGGTGATCTGGGGAGATCGGGACCGTGTTACTCCGCTGCCGCAAGTCGCACGCCTCAGGGAAGCGCTCAAGAGGGCGAAGGTTCATGTGCTGCCGGATGTCGGGCACTTACCACACCACGAGCGATCGGATGAGACGACTGGCCTAATCCTCAAACGTCTGGCGGAAGCTCCTTCCGCGTGACGAGCCAGCAGTTCGCCATCACGATGGCCTGCCCCGCAATTCTCATTCTCTGGCGCTTGCAAGATACACGGAGAAAATAATGGTCCCTTCTGCCGCTGCGCCGAAACTGGCTGATGCTTCGCAATGCATCGAGCTGCTTTCGCTTTCGAATGACTTTGCTGCCAGGGCGAGGAACGCCGGAGCTGAGGCTTCGACGGCGGTCACTCGCGCGAACGAATTGTCGCATCTGAATGCGTTTATCTCTCTTGCCGAAAGAGACGAGTCGGAGTGTCAAGCGACATCCCGAAAATGCCTGCCGCTCGCGGGGATGCCGATCGCAGTCAAGGACAATATTGATGTAAGAGGATTTGCCTGTACCGGTGGCACCCCGGCGTTGCGCGAATGGCGGCCGCCGTCAGATGCTTTGATCGTGAAACGCTTGACCGCGGCGGGTGCGGTCATGGTCGGCAAGACGAATCTCCATGAATTGGCTGCAGGAGTCACCTCCGACAATCCGACCTTCGGTCGCGTCAAGAATCCTTACGATCCGGCCGTCATTGCCGGGGGCAGCAGCGGTGGCAGCGCGGTTGCCGTGGCTGCGGGAATTGTGCCCATAGCGTTGGGGACCGATACGGCGGGGTCTTGCCGCGTTCCAGCATCGTTGAGCGGATGTGTCGGCTTTCGACCGACAATCGGGAGATATCCGGCTGATGGTCTTATTCCGCTCTCGCTGACTCGTGACGCAATCGGGACATTTGCGCGCGACGTCACTCACGCCATGTTGGCTGATTGGGCGGTTACCGGCGACATGCCGACCGTCGCCGGATCGCTCGCCGGCAAGCGACTCGGCATCCCCCGTCCTTACTTCTACAATGATCTTGATCAGGACGTCAGCGCAGTCATAGACGCAGCACTCGGTAAACTGGCGGACGGCGGCGCCATTCTGATCGAGACTGAAGTTGTCAACATCGAAGAGCTTGTCAGCAAGATCTCTGTGCCGATCATCATGTATGAGGGGTTGCGCGACGTCGCTGCGTATCTGAATCGCCACCGATGTCCCGTCACCGCCTGGCAAGTAGTCGATCAGGTAGCAGGGCCCATCGAGCGCGGGCTTTTCCAGACAGCCCTGCTTAATAATCCGATCCACCACCACGACTATGTCGCAATCCTGCAAGCAGGACGTCCAGCCGTCATAGAAGCCTATCGAAATTGCTTCGCTCGAGAGCAACTCGATGCCCTGGTTCTTCCCACGACGCCACTTCCTGCGCGTGCGGTCGGAGCAGATGGAGCGGTGGCGTGGAATGGCCAGCAGATACCCGCTCTCTCGGCCTATATTCGCAGCACCGATCCAACGTCCATTGCCGGCATGCCCAGCATTTCGATCCCCGCAGGCATGACGAAGGGCGGCCTTCCCGTTGGTCTCTGCATCGACGCGCTGCCGGGCTCGGATGCGGCGCTCCTCAGCATCGCGCTCGCGGTCGAAAGAGAACTGCCATTGATCCCGAAGCCTGTTTTCTAAGTCCAACTTACCGATGTTCGCTGATGCTGATGATCAAACTCATGGGAGACTTCAATGGATGTCAGGGCTAATCTGAAGACCAGATCCTGCCAGGAAGTCGACAGGCTTGCGTCCCAACTCATCGATGTCAGCCATCGCATCCACGCCCTGCCGGAATTGGCATTCGACGAGCGTCAGGCGGCTTCGCTGCTGGCTTCCACGGCGAGAAAGTACGGCCTGGAAGTAGTCGAGGGAGCTTTCGGTCTCGAGACGGCGCTCAGTGCAGAATTTGGCGTTCCGACGCAACCGCGCATTGCAATCATGTCCGAATATGATGCATTGCCGGAGGTAGGCCACGCATGCGGTCATAACATGATCGCTGCGATCGGGTTGGGAGCGACGCTCGCGCTTTACTCTCTTCGCGGGAACATGCCTGGATCGGTGCGCTACCTGGGGACGCCTGCGGAGGAACGCGGGTGCGGCAAGGAGCTAATGGCACGTGCTGGAGCCTTCGACGGGGTGGACGCTGCGATGATGCTTCATCCGGCCTGCGTCGAAACCAAAGCCGTCCGAACCAATCCTATTTCGGAAGTGTACGTCACCTATACGGGGCGGACCGGGCACCCCGTCCTTGGAACGGGCACGTCCGCTTACGCTGTCGACGCCGCCGCAGTTGCGCACCAAGCGATCGTCGAACTCCGGAAGACGTTTGAACGAGGCGAGCAGATCCACGGCGTAATCCCTTGCTGCGGGTCTGTTCCAAATGTTTTCCCGGCGAAGACGCAAGCGCACTATTTTGTACGCGCTGCCACTTTGGAACAACTCCGGGCATTGAAAAAGCCCATCGAGGATTGTCTTCGTCGAGGTAAATCCGTCGCCGGCTGTGAGGTGGAGATCCGCTGGTCCGATGCTGACTATCTCGGCATGAAAGTAAACCTTCCGCTCGCCGACGCATATGAGCGCAATGCACAGTCACTCGGACGGCAGTTCATCGACTACCGTGGTCTACCTGCAGGGGGCGGAGACATAGGCAATGTCAGCGTCCGTATTCCGACCCTGCATCCGTTGATCTCTTGTGCTCCTTTCGGCGTAATGTTGCACGATCCGGAGTTTGCAAAATACGCCGGTTCGCCGGACGGGGATGCGGCGATAATCGATGGCGCAAAGGCGATTGCCATGACCGCGCTAGATTTCTTTTGCGATGAGACCTTGCGGCAGCAAAGCCGAACTGCCTTCGAGACCGAGGAGTCGGCGACCTAGACCGGGTTGCGCGGTACGTCACAGCAGAAAAGCCAGCACCGCCGATCAAGCCATGAGCCTTTCCGATCATAGAATGGCCACGTCGCTTGGACTTCTTCTGCGAAATAAAGAAACCAAAATTCGTGAGTCGGTAGCCGTGACCCACACGACGTGGCGCAGTGGTCGAGAAGATATCCGCTATATGTAGTCGATTGGCGCTACGCCCAGTCCTCCTGCATGGCGATCTCGACCATCTGCTCGGGCGTGCCGGCCTCGTCCAGGCTCTTGCGGAACCAGAGGGCGTAGAGGCCCGGCAGGTACAAGAGCGTCAGGAACGTCGCGACAAACAATCCGCCCATGATGGTGATCGCCATCGGGCCCCAGAATGCCGAGCGCGACAGCGGGATCATGGCAAGGATGGCGGCGAGCGCGGTCAGCACCACCGGACGGGCGCGGCGGACGGTTGCCTCAATGATCGCCTCGCGCCTGGTGAGGCCGTGCGAAACATCGGTCTCGATCTGATCGACGAGGATGACCGTGTTGCGCATGATCATGCCGGCGAGCGCGATCAGGCCGAGCAGCGCCACGAAGCCGAACGGGGCATTGGCGACGTTGAGGCCGAAGGAGGCGCCCACGATGCCGAGCGGGGCGGTCAGGAACACCAGAATCAGGCGCGAGAAGCTCTGAAGCTGGATCATCAGCAGCGTCAGCATCACCATGACCATCAGCGGGAAGAGGATGAAGATCGAGGCGTTGCCCTTGGCGGATTCCTCGAACGCGCCGCCCGCCTCGATGCGGTAGGCCGGCTCGAGGCGGTCAATGATCGGCTTCAGCTTCGGCGTGATCTGACCCGTGACATCGGGCGCCTGCACGTCGTCGGCGACGTCCGAGCGCACGGTGATGGCCATGTCGCGGTTACGCCGCCACATGATCGGCTCCTCGTGGGAATACTCGATCTTGGCGATCTGCTGCAGCGGCACGGCCACACCATTGCGCGAGGTGATGGTGAGATCACCGACGCCGCCAAGATCGAGACGTTCGGAGGGGGTCGCACGGGCGACCACGGCCACCTTCTCGATGCCGTCGCGGATGGTCGTAACCTGCGCGCCCGAGATCAGCATCGCGAGCGCCTGTGAGACGTCCTGCGGGGTCAGGCCCATGGCGCGGGCGCGATCCTGGTCGACGACCAGCTTGAGGTACGGCGATTGCTCGTTCCAGTCGAGCTGGACGTCCTTGACGCTCTTGTTCTGCCGCATGACGTCGCGAACCTGGTAGGCGATCTCGCGCACCTTGTTGGCGTCGGGACCGATCACGCGGAACTGGACGGGGAAGCCGACCGGCGGACCGAAATTGAAGCGATCGACGCGCACGCGCGCCTCGGACAGCATGCCGTCGGCAGCCGCGTTCTCGATCTTGGCCTTGATGCGCTCGCGCGCCTCGACGCCCTTGGCGACGATGACGATCTCGGCAAAGGCCTCGTTCGGAAGCTGCGGGTTGAGGCCGAGCCAGAAGCGCGGCGAGCCCTGGCCGACATAGGCGGTGTAGGTCGCGATGTCCTGATCGCCCTTCAGCAGCTTCTCCGCCTCCTTCACCGATTTCTCAGTGACGTTGAAGGCGGTGCCCTCGGGCAGGCGCAGCTGGAGGAACAGCTCGGGCCGCTCGGACAGCGGAAAGAACTGCTGCTGGACATGGCCGAAGCCGACGACCGAGGCGATGAAGACGCCGACGGTTGCGGCCACCACGGTGATGCGGTGATTGACGCACCATCGCACGATGGCGCGCAGGCCGCGGTACATGCGGGTCTCGTAGACCGCGTGCGGGTCGTGATTGTGGTGCGCCTTCATCTCCGGCAGCAGCTTGACGCCGATATAGGGCGTGAAGATCACGGCCACGAACCAGGAGGCGACCAGCGCGATCGCCACGATCCAGAAGATGCTGCCGGCATATTCGCCGACCGCGGAATTGGCAAAGCCGATGGGGAGGAAGCCAGCGGCCGTGACCAGCGTTCCCGTGAGCATCGGGAACGCAGTAGATTCCCAGGCAAATGACGCCGCGCGCATGCGGTCCCAGCCCTGCTCCATCTTCACCACCATCATCTCGACCGCGATGATGGCGTCGTCGACGAGCAGGCCGAGCGCGATGATCAGCGCACCCAGCGTGATGCGGTGCAAGTCGAGCGACATCGTGTTCATGACGATGAAGACGATGCCGAGCACGAGCGGCACGGAGAGCGCGACCACGATGCCGGTGCGCCAGCCCAATGCCAGGAACGAGACGAACAGCACGATGACGAGCGCTTCCATGAAGGAGTGCACGAACTCGCCGACGGCGTGCTCGACCACCTTGGGCTGGTCGGCGATCAGCTTGACGTCGATGCCCTGCGGCACCGCCTTCATGAACTCCGCGGTCGCCTTCTCGACCTCCTTGCCGAGCTCGAGAATGTTGGCGCCCTTGGCGGTGACGAGGCCGATGCCGATCGCGGCCTTGCCTTCCTGGCGGACGACGAAGCTCGGCGGATCGACATAGCCGTGGGTGACGGTGGCGATGTCGCCGAGGCGGAACACGCGGCCGTTGCTCTCGACCGGGGTTTCGGCGACGGCCTTGGCGCCGTCGAGCGCACCGGT
>NZ_JALBGZ010000223.1:0-8718 GCF_023006515.1 Bradyrhizobium sp. PRIMUS42 | reverse complement strand
AGCGCCTCGAAGCCGCGCCGCTCGCCGCTGAGGGCGTCGACGAACGGCTGGTAATGCACCTCCAGCTGGCAGCGCGCGATGGCGTCGCGCAGATCCCCCTCAAGCGTGTTGCGGGCCTCCAGCTCGGCCGACATCGCCTCGTCGTAGATGGTGAAGCAGTTGCGGCCCGCCGATTTCGAACGATAGAGCGCAAGGTCCGCCTTCTTCAGGAGCTGCTCCTGGTCGCGGCCGTGATCCGGCGCGACGGCGATGCCGATGCTGGTGCCGATCTCGACGCGGTGACCGGGCAGGAGGAACGGTTCGGTCAAAAGCTTGGCGATCCGCGCCGCCAGCTCGGTCGAGCAGGCGCGCTGGTCCTGGCACCGCTCCTGGATGATGGCGAATTCGTCGCCGCCGAGCCGTGCCAGCACGTCGTTGGCGCGCACGGCCGATTTCAGCCGCTGCGCCACCTGGCGCAGCAGCGTATCGCCGGCGCCGTGACCGAGGGAGTCGTTGACGTTCTTGAAGCGATCGAGGTCGAGCATCAGGATCGAGAAGGTCGGCCCGCCGTCCTCCAGCCGGCCATTGAGCTCGTCGAGCCGGGCGAGGAAGAACGCGCGGTTCGGCAGGCCGGTCAGGACGTCGGTCTGGGCGAGCTCGAGCACCCGCCGGTTGGCCAGCGACAGCCGCCGCGAATTGCGGCTGGCGAGCATGAGATAGGTCGACAGTGACAGCGTCAGCAGCATGCCGACGATCAGCACCGCGCCCGCGCGATCATAAGTCGTCTCCAGCGGACCACCGGCAGTTGGCACCGCCCGCACCTGCCAATCGGTATCGCCGATCTTGAGACTTCCCGACCAGTGCAGCGCCCGCGCGACGTCCCGCATCGACTGCGGCCCCGTCGCTGCCGACGAATAGTCCGGCAGCATCTGCTCCAGGCTGACGATCTGCGCGGAGAAGGGCGGATAGACGTTCATGCTGACCGCGGGGCTTGCTCCGGTGGTCACGCGAATGGTCTGGATCAGCAGGGGCAGGTCGAAGACGCCGACCACGAAGCCGGCGAGATTGCGGCGCCGGTCCGCGTCCGTCTCGCGCGACGTTCCCTTGGCGTAGACGGGAACGGCAACGAGGACATCGGGCAGCCGGCCCCCTTCCCTCGGCTCGAACAGCCGCGTGCGAATGGCTGCGACCTTGTCGTTGTCGCGCGCACGCTCCAGAAACGCGCGGCGCTCCGGAACGGTGGCGTAGTCCATGCCATAGACCGCCGAGGTCTTCGGCTGCGTCGAGTAGTACACCGGAAAATATTCATCGCTCTGCGGCGCAGTCGCGAAGCTCGCGCCCTGAAGCGACTTGATGCGATAGCCGGAAACGCCGTCCATGATCGCCGCGGCCTCGTATTCCGAGCGCTCCTTGCGGTTGACGCGCGGCAGCCAGGCGATGCGGAGCATGCCGGGATGGCGCTCGAACAGGCGGGCGCTGAAGGTCTCGAATTCACTGCGGGTGACCTCGTCGTTGGTCGATTCGAACAGCGTGCGCAGCGCGACGAGCCTGGAGATGTATTCGCCCATGCCGTTCTGCATGACGATCGCTTCGGTTTCGGCCGCGTTCTCGAACTCGATCCTGTTGACGCGATCTTCCCACCGCGCCACGGCGGCCGCGCCCACGAGCGAGAACAGAAGACCGACGCCGGCCGCGACGAGCGCAGGGCGATAGAGTCCGAGCAGCGGCGCGGCACGCCACCACCCGGTCATGCGCCTCCGATCCTGATCGTTCTGGTCGCGATCGCCCATCCTGAAGCCGCCGTCCCCCATCTGCGACGAGCCGAACCTCTGGTTGAAGCACCGGCGCTGCTATCGGAACAAGGCCGCGGTTAAGAACTGCACAATTTCGGAACCGGATCGTTATGCAACGCGTGAATTAGTTAATGAAGTCCGTGAATGACCCGGCATTGTGGAAGCAACTTGCCGGTTTTGCCCGGAGTACTACGGCCTGCCGACGCGCTGCCGGTTAGCGAGCTATTCAGGCTGCGGGGATATCTTGCACAGGTCCTCTTCCATCCCTCCGGCAACACTTCCCGATGTATCGATTTCGATCAGCGACATCCGTCGTCCTGACCATCGTGCTCCTGGCTACGACCATGCTTCCGGCGAAAGCCGAGGAGGCCGGTGTCAGCGAGGACGCGATCCTGTTCGGCCAGGCCGCCGCGCTGGAAGGCCCCTCCTCCGCGCTGGGACAGCGCATGCGGCAAGGCATCGTCGCAGCGTTCACCGAGATCAACGCCAAGGGCGGCGTTTACGGCCGCAAGCTCCAGCTCATCAGCCGCGATGACGGCTACGACCCCGATCGTTCGGTGGCCCAGACGCTGCACCTGATCGAGGACGACAAGGTGTTCGCGCTGATCGGCGCGGTCGGCACGCCGACCGCGATGGCGACGATTCCGATCACCAGCGCCAGGAACGTTCCCTTCATCGGCCCGTTCAGCGGCGCTGAATTCCTGCGCGACCTCGAACTTGCAAACGTCGTCAACATCCGCGCGAGCTATGGTGCGGAGGCCGAAGCGTGGATCAAGCACCTCACCGAGGATCGCAAGTTCACCCGCATCGGCATCTTCTACCAGGACGATTCCTTCGGCCGCGATGGTCTGAACGGTGTGAAGCGCGCGCTCGCCAGGCGCGGCCTGGAGCTTGCCGCCGAAGGCACCTTCGAACGCAACACCCGCGCGGTCACGGCTGCCTGGCGCATGATCAAGCGCGCCGAACCCGAGGCTATCGTGATGGTCGGGACCTATGGTCCCTGCGCGGAGTTCATCAAGCTCGCGCATCGCCGCGGCTTCTATCCGACTTTCGTCAACATCTCCTTCGTCGGCGCCAATGCGCTCGCCAGGGAACTCGGCCCCGACGGCGAAGGCGTCATCGTCTCGCAGGTCGTGCCGTTTCCCTGGGATCGCTCGCTCAAGCTCGTCGCCGACTACCAGGCGGCGCAGAAGGCGTTCGATCCGACGCTGACGCCGGACTTCGTGTCGCTCGAAGGCTATCTCTCCGGCCGCCTCGCGGCCGCGGCGCTGGAAAAAGCCGGGCCGAAACCAACGCGCGCAAGCCTGCTCCGCGCCATCAACGATGTCGGCCGCTTCGACATCAGCGGCAGCATCGTCAGCGTCGGCATGCGCATGCTCGACACGCCGCCGAAGGTGTTTTTGACGGTGATCCAGAAGGACGGGACGTTCAGGGCGGTGGATCGGCTTTAGGGCCGCCGCGTCCAGCGCTCGGCGTTGACCGCCCCCGGCGGGACCTCGCCTTTGACGATCGCCTCGACCTGCCGGACTGTTTCCAGCGACTGATATTCGATCGCCTGCGGCGTCAGCCCACCGACATGGGGCGTTGCGATCACGTTCGGCAGCTTGGCGAGCTCGGGCGTCGGCATCTGGTCGGGCGCGCGGCCGACGTCCATAGCGGCGCCGGCGATGCGGTTTTCGCGCAGCGCCTTCGCAAGCGCCGCTTCGTCGACGAGATTGCCGCGCGAGAGATTGATGAACACGGCATGCTTCTGCATCCGTGCCAGCGCAGCCTCACCGATCAAGTTCTCGGTCTGCTCGTTGGCGATCGCAAGGCAGACGACGTAGTCCGATGCGGCGAGCAGCTCGTCGAGACCGACCTGCCGGATCGCGGCATCGCTGACGATAGCGAAAGGATCGGAGACCAGCACCTCCATCCGCAGCACATTTGCGACCTCGGCGAGATAGCGGCCGATGCTGCCATAGCCGATGATGCCGATCCGGCTACCGGCGAGCTGGCGGCCCATTCGTGCTTCCGCCTTGCGGCCGGCCTGGTAGTCGGCCGTGCTCCGCGAGACGCCGCGGGAGAGATCGACCATGAAGCCGAGTGCGAGCTCGGCGACGGCCTGCACGAAGCCGGGCCCGGCGCGGGTCACGAGCACGCCTGCTTGCGAGGCCGCCTCGACGTTGACGTTACGGATGTCGACAGCACAGCGGACGAAGGCCCGCAGATGCGGCAGCTGCGCAAAGATCTCGCCGCGCCCTTCCGTCATGCGGTCGGCAACGATGATGTCGACGTCTTTCGCCGCGCGCACGAGGCCGGCGGCGTCCAGGGGGTCATCGCCCTCGTGCAGGATCACCTCCGCGGCAGCGCGAAGACCGTTCAGGCTGCGATCGCCGTAATAGTTCCGCCGCATCTCCGGCGTGTGAGCCAATAGAATCTTCACGGCAAAACTCCTTCAGTAGCCGAATGCCCGCGGCAGCGCGGTGCTCAGCCACGGCACGAAGGCGATGACGAGCAGGCAGAGGAACAACAGGCCGAGATAGCCCATGATCGGCTTCACCGTCTGCTCGATCGGCACGTTGCCGATCAGGCAAGCGCCGTAGAGCCCGAGCCCGAGCGGCGGCGCGAACAGGCCGATGCCCATGGCGATGACCAGGACGACGCCGAAATGCAGCGGATCGACGCCGAGCTGCACCGCGACCGGCAACAGCAGCGGCCCGAAGATGATCAGCGCGGCCGCGCCTTCCAGCACCGAGCCCATCACGATCAGCACGGCGATCGCCAAGAGAATGAACAGCCACACGCCTGAGGTCTTTGACAATCCGAGCATGAAATCGCCGACCGCATGCGGCACCTGCTGCAAGGTCAGCGTGAACGCCAGCGACTGCGCGGCGGCGACGATGAACAGCACGAGACCTGCGCGCGTCGCGGCCTGCACGAAACTGTGCGCCGCCGACTTGAAGCTGAGCTCGCGAAACACCACGCTGCCGACGACGAGCGCATAGGCCACCGCGAAGGCGGAGATTTCGGTCGCGGTGGCAAAGCCGCTCTTGAAGCCGAAGAAGATCATGAAGATCAGGCCGAACGAGGCGATCGCGCCGCTCCACAGGCCCGAAACCGGCATCTGCGGCTCGACCTCCTCGACCTGCGCCGGCCGCTTGCCGAAGATGATGGACACCGCGATCAGGACGGCCGCCATCAGCGCCGACGGCAGCAGGCCTGCGACGAACAGGCCGCCGATCGACAGGTTGGCCACAAACCCGAGGATGATCAGGTTGATGCAGGGCGGGATGGTCTCCGCCATCACTGCGGAGGCCGCCAGCAGCGCCACTGCGCCGCCCGGATTCTGCTTGGAGCGGCGCGCCGCCGGAATCAGCACCGAGCCGACCGCGGCGACGTCGGCCATCTTCGAGCCCGAGATGCCGGAGAACAGCACCATGGAAGCGACCATCACGACGTTCAGCCCGCCGCGCATGCGCCCGACCGCGCGCTGCAACAGCTCGATCAGCCGCACCGACATGCCGTTGGCTTCCATGAGGTAGCCGACGAGGATGAAGAAGGGGATCGCGAGCAGCACGAAATTGTCGATGCCGCGCGCCATCTGCTGGGCGAAGATGACGCCGGGCAGCGCGCCTTCGACCCAGATGAAAACCAGCGCGGCGAGCGCCAGCGCAAAGCCGATCGGCAAGCCGCCGAACAGCGTTGCGAAGAAGCCGATCAGCATCAACGTGCCCGCCGACGGCACCGAGGACGGCGACAGATAATCCCAGGCGAGATAAAGGCCGGACACGACGACAATGGCGACGAGGCCCCTGACGATGTCAGGGAGCGGCCGCGCGCAGAGGTGGTCGATCGCGAACACCGTCATGAAGAGCGCGCCGACGCCCATCGGGTAGAAGGTCAACTCCAGCGGCAGGCCGGATCCGGTGGTCTGGCCCGCCGTCAGCGAGCCCAGCTTGATCGCATGGTAGGCGACATAGCCGGAGATCAGCACGACCAGCAGGGCGCTCGCGGCATCGACCAGCGCACGCAACCGCACCGGCAGCAGGTCGCGGAAGAAGGACACGCCGACATTCTCGCCGCGCGCGAGCGCACTCGCCGCCCCGAAGAAGGCCGATCCGACCATCAGCCCGCGCGCGACGTCATCCGACCATTCGACCGGCGCGTTGAAGAAGAAACGCAGCAGGACGGAGGCGCAGACCACCACGAGATCGGCGGCCAGCAGGATGGCCGCGATCGCGTCGCTGGCACGCAGCAGCAGGGCGATGCTCCCGTGGCGGCCGCCCGAAACGGGCACGGCGGCTGTCATCACCAGCTCAGATTTGGTCATCTCAGGCTTGGGTCGCGCGGATGATGTCGATGACGGCCTTCGATTCAGGCCGCGCCTTGATGAAGTTCTCGGTCTGCGGCGCCACGCGCTTCCTGAACGCCTCGCGGTCGCATTCGGCCACCGTCACGCCCTTCTCGGTCAAAGCCGCCAGCGCCTCTTTCTCGACCGCAAGTCCATGGGCGCGCGTGTCGGCCGCGGCCTTCTTGGCGGCATCGAGGAACCCCTCGCGCAGCTTCGGATCCATGCGGTTGTAGGTCACGTCGCTGAAATAGATCGCGAGCGGCGAGAAATTATGCTGCGTCAGTCCGTAGAACTTCGACGTTTCAAAGAACTTGCTGGCCAGGATCGTCGGCGGATCGTGCTCGAGGCCGTCAAGCACGCCGGCCTGCAACGCGGTGTAGATCTCACCGAACGCCAGCGGCGTCGCCGCGGCCCCCATCAGCCGCAGGCATTCGGTGATGACGGGGTTCGGCAGCGTCCTGATCTTGAGGCCCGCGAGATCCTCCGGCGTCTTCACCGGCTTCTTCGCCAGCACGCTGCGCGAGCCGAAATTATAGGCCCAGGCGATGATGCGGATGTTACCGCCCTTGAGCAGAGCGTCTTCGATCGGCTTTGCGGCGCCGGCATCGAAGGCCTTGGTCTGCTGCGGAAAGCTCGAGAACAGGAAGCCGAGATCGAACGTGCCGACCAGCGGCACCAGATTCGCCGAGATCGACGAGCCCGACACCATGAGGTCGATGACGCCGAGCTTCACCGAGTTGATGACGTCGATCTCCTGGCCGAGCTGGTTGTCGGGAAAGAAGGCGACCTCGATCTGCTCACCAAGCCCGTTCGCCTTCAGGCTCTTGACGAGATTGTCGTAGTAGACCCGGCCGTTGGCGAATTTGGGATCGTTCGGCAGCGAGGAGGAGCATTTCAGCTTCAACGTCGCGGCTTCGGCGCGGCCGATGATGGCGGGGGAGAGCACGAGACCGGCGGTGACCGCCGCCGATGACTTGATGAACGCGCGACGGTTCACGGGCACGATGGTCATGGTGCGGTCTCTCCCAAATTGTCTTTTTTGTTCGCCGCGGTCGTTGCCCCAGCCTGTTGCGCGGACTGTATGGCCAAAGCGGCGGCACAGGCAAGCGAGGCTCCCTCGCCTTCGACGTGCCGCACGAGGAGTCTAGCGGCGTCCGCAAGCACGACGAATCGACCAGGATTCCTGCGGACTTACGACGAGGATCGGCCTGCGGCCACACCCGCGCAACGGGCGCCGTCGCGCAGGATCGACATCAATCCAATTGGAGCATGGATCAATGCGCAATTCACATGGGTGAACCCAGAACGATGCCTTCCGGTCGCAGCAGACACCTGCCCCATTTTGCCGCACGACGAACGTGATCCAGTGCACAGACGGACTTCTGGCGGCCCCCTAGAAAAAGTGACATCATCGCGCATTGCCGATGGAGGTGACACCATGCGCCGTCCAGTCTTTTCCAATTTGCTGCTTGCATCCAGTCTTCTTGCGCTCACGCAAATGATGTCACCGACGGACGCCGCCGCCGAAGCGCGGCTCGCGCTGGTGATCGGCCAGTCCGCCTATCGCACTGTGCCGGAACTGCCCAACGCCGCCAACGACGCCAAGGGCATGACCGAGCTGCTCGGCAATGCCGGCTTCACCGTCACCACGGCCGCCAATCTGGCGCAAACCGAGATGCGCGCGGCGATCTCGGATTTCGCCGGCAAGGTCAGCGCCAGTGGCGCCGACACCGTTGCGCTGGTGTTTTATGCCGGCCATGGCCTGCAGATCGACGGCGAGAACTATCTCGTTCCTGTCGATCTCGATCCCAAGCGCGAGGCCGACATTCCGCTCCAGGGCGTCCGGCTGAACGACATGCTCAACACGCTCGGCGCGCTGCCGACGCGGGCGCGCATCTTCATGCTCGATGCCTGCCGCAACAATCCATTCCCCGCGCTGAGCGGCGCCGGCCACGGACTTGCGATCGTCGACACCAAGGCCGGTGCGCCCGGCTCGTTCATCTCCTATTCGACCTCGCCCGGCGCCGAAGCCGAGGACGGCTCCGGCATCGACAGCCCCTACACCACCGCAGCACTCACGGTCGCCAAGCAACCGAACCTTCCGATCGAGGAGGTGTTCAAGCGCATCCGCGTCGCCGTCGCGCAGTCGACCGACGGACGGCAGATTCCCTGGGAAAGCTCGTCGCTGACCACCGACTTCAAGTTCTTCGGCGAGAGCAGCGGCAGTCAGCCTTCCCTTCCGGGCGCAAATTCGATGGCGCTCGCCAGCGGCACGCGCAGCGTCGAGGAGTGGCGCAGGGACTTGCAGGGCAAGCCGGCCATGGTCGCCTATGAACTCGTCATCACCGACGACACGGTGCCGGCGTATCAGGCCTATATCGAGCTGTACGCTCAGGACACACGCACGCCGCGCCTGCGCACGGTGCTGGAACGACGGCGCCAGATGCTGGCCTGGGAGCGCGCAACCGCGATCAACACCCGCGCTTCGTTCGAGGCGTATCTTGCGAATTGGGACAACAGCGACCTCGCCGCGACCGCGCGCCGGCTGCTGCTCCGCGTGCAGAACCGCAATTATGGTGTGCCTGTCGCCGCTGCGGCGACCCCAGTTGCCGT
>NZ_JALBGZ010000222.1:0-8723 GCF_023006515.1 Bradyrhizobium sp. PRIMUS42 | reverse complement strand
CGAAGCCCGCGGCCAGCGCCGCGCCCGATCCGCCCGAGGAGCCGCCGGGCGACCGGCCGAGGTCCCACGGATTGTTCGTCGTCCCGTGGATTTCGTTATAGCTCTGGAAATCCCTGAGCCCGATCGGGATATTGGTCTTGCCGATGATGACGGCGCCCGCCGCCTTCAACCGCGAGACCACGAGGGCATCTTCCGCCGGCTGGAAATCCCTGAAATGCGGAAAGCCCCAGGTCGTCGGCAGGCCCGCGACGTTGAACGGCTCCTTCAGGGTCACGGGAATGCCGAGCAATGGCCGCCGCTCGCCGCGCGAAAGCGCGGCATCGGCGGCGCGCGCGGCGTCTCTCGCCCGATCGAAATCGCGAACGATGATCGCGTTGATCCGCCCGTCCAGCGCCTCGATGCGCGCGATCGTATGTTCGAGCAGCTCCGACGCAGACATCTTCCGCGCGCGCAAGGCGGCCAGAAGTGTGCTGACCGAGCCGTAATCCCACTCAGCGCCATCAGCGGTCATCACACACTCCATTGGATCCCATCGCCGTGTCGAGACTTCCGGATGCAAAGCGATCCGGGCGCCGAACATGCATTTTTGAAAGCGGGATGAGGAGGCGGCGCAATGGGCATCAGATCTGCTTGCCGGTGGCACCGATGCGCAGGCCGGGCTTCAAAGCAGTTATGCCTTCCGACCCGTTAACGAATCGGCGCGACGGCGGACAAGTAGCTATCATGTAGTTCTGCGCCTGTTTTGCCCGACGCGTCAAACGTCCGCGCTGGCGGGCCACGCGCCGTGCGGCGCGAGATTCTTCAATGATTTGTACTTTGCATGGGGTTGTTTTCGCATTTTTTGTTTGGACGGTCCCGGGCCACGGTATCAGCCGTCAGAGGCCGTCTCGATACGGGCGCTCCTAAGAATTCTTACACACAGTTCTGGCAGGCTCCGCGCGACAATGTCCGCAACCCGCATCGTCGCCTCTTATTGCGCGCACGAAGGCCCGCGGGAACCGAGGGGCGTAATCCATGACTGCACTCGCTTCGGACGCCAGTCGCGCCAGGGGTGGGATCGTGCCGATCCTGTTGTGCGTCGTGCCGTTCAGCCAGATTCCGCTCGATGCCTACACGCCCGGCCTGCCGCAGATGGTGGTGGAACTCGCCACTGACGCGGCCTCGATGCAGAACACCGTCACCGCCTATATGCTCGGCATGAGCCTGGCGCTGGTGCCGGTCGGCATCGCCTCCGACACGCTCGGCCGTCGCAAGGTTTTGCTCGCGGGCCTGTCGGTGCTGATCGCAATGAGCATCGCCTGCGCGCTCGCCACCAGCGCCTCGCTGCTGCTTGGCTTGCGCTTCCTGCAAGGAATCGGCGGCTGCACCTGCCTCGTCGTCGCCTATGCGGTTGCGGCCGACTGTTTTCGCGGACGCGAGCTCACGGCGATCTCCGGCCTGCTTGGAGCCGCGTGGGGGCTCGCGCCTGTGCTTGCGCCTGCGGCCGGCGGCTTCATCGTCGAACTGATGTCATGGCGCGGCGTCTTCGTCATCATCGCCGTTGCCGCGGCGATCGTTGCCGCCATCGTCGCATTCCTTCTGCCCGAGACGTTGCCCGCTGATCGGCGGGCACCGTTCGATCCGCGTCGCACGGCCGGCATCCTGCGCGATGCGCTGCTGCGTCCGGGCTTCCTGGCTTTCGTCCTGGTGTTCGCCGCAGCAGCGAGCGCGCAGCTGGCATTCGGCGTCGTCGCGCCGTTCTTCTACCAGACGGGCCTCGGCTATTCCGCGGCCATCTACGGCCTCGTCGCGCTCGGTCTTGGCGGCGTCAATCTCGCCGGCGAGCTCGGCTGCGCGCATTTTGCGCGCTTCATGCCGGCGCGCATGCTGGGCTTCGGCGCCTTCGCGTTGCTTCTTGCCGGATCAGTGGTCCTGACCGCAACAGGCATGATCTTCGGCCTCGGCTTTGCGTCGATCACGATCGGCGGCGCGCTGGTGCTCGGCGGCTGCGGCGTGCTGTGTCCGATGATGTATGGCATGGCCCTCGGCCTGTTCGAGCGCGACCACGGCCTGATCGGCGGTCTCATCAGCGCGCTCTGCTATCTCGCGGTGAGCGGCGCCATGGCGATCACGGCGGTATTGCCCGAAACGACGCAGGCGCCGATCGGATGGCTCTATCTCGGCCTCTGCGTTGTTGCGGGCACGCTGCTCGCGATCTCGCTGCCGTCAGTGCGTCACGCCACACAGACCTGAGGAAGGAACCAATTCATGACCACCGTCGGTATTCGCGGCACGTTCTTCGATTTCGTCGATGATCCCTGGAAGCACGTCGGCAACGAGCAGGCCGCCGCGCGCTTTCACCAAGACGGCCTCATGGTCGTCACGGACGGCGTCATCAAGGCGTTCGGTCCTTATGACAAGATCGCCGCTGCGCATCCAGGCGTCGAGATCACTGACATCAAGGACCGCATCATCGTCCCCGGCTTCATCGACGGTCACATCCATCTGCCGCAGACGCGCGTGCTGGGTGCCTATGGCGAGCAGCTCCTGCCGTGGCTCCAGAAGTGGGTCTATCCGGAAGAGCTCAAATACCGGGACCGCAACTACGCGCGCGAGGGCGTCAAGCGTTTCCTCGACGCGCTGCTGGCGTCCGGCACCACCACCTGCCAGGCCTTCACGAGCTCCTCGCCTGTTTCAACCGAGGAGTTGTTCGAGGAAGCAGCCCGCCGCAACATGCGCGTGATCGCGGGCCTCACCGGCATCGATCGCAACGCGCCGGCCGATTTCATCGATACGCCCGAGAATTTCTATCGCGACAGCAAGCGGCTGATTGCGCAGTACCACAACAAGGGCCGCAACCTCTACGCCATCACGCCGCGCTTCGCCTTCGGCGCCTCGCCGGAGCTGCTGAAAGCGTGTCAGCGCCTCAAGCACGAGCATCCGGACTGCTGGGTCAACACCCACATCTCCGAGAACCCGGCCGAATGCAGCGGCGTGCTGGTCGAGCATCCGGACTGCCAGGACTATCTCGGCGTCTACGAGAAGTTCGACCTGGTCGGTCCGAAATTCTCCGGCGGTCACGGCGTCTATCTCTCGAACAACGAGTTTCGCCGCATGTCGAAGAAGGGCGCGGCGGTGGTGTTCTGTCCCTGCTCGAACCTGTTCCTCGGCAGCGGCCTGTTCCGCCTCGGCCGCGCCACCGATCCGGAGCATCGCGTCAAGATGTCGTTCGGCACCGATGTCGGCGGCGGCAACCGCTTCTCGATGATCTCCGTGCTCGACGACGCCTACAAGGTCGGCATGTGCAACAACACGCTGCTCGACGGCAGCATTGATCCCACGCGCAAGGACCTCGCCGAGGCCGAGCGCAACAAGCTCTCGCCTTACCGCGGCTTCTGGTCGATCACGCTCGGCGGCGCCGAAGGCCTCTATATCGACGACAAGCTCGGCAATTTCGAGCCCGGCAAGGAGGCTGATTTCGTTGCGCTCGATCCGAATGGCGGGCAAGTCGCGCAAGCGTGGCATCAGTCGCTGATCGCCGATGGCGCCGGCCCGCGCACGGTCGACGAGGCCGCGAGCATGCTGTTCGCCGTCATGATGGTCGGCGACGATCGCTGCGTCGACGAGACCTGGGTGATGGGCAAGCGCCTCTACAAGAAGAACTGAAGCGGACGGAAGCCGATGAGCGCATCTCCGGATACGGCCGGACAGCCGGTCGCCCTCGTCATCCAGCGCCGCATCGCCGATGACGGCTTTGCCGCGTTCGCGCGCTGGAATGGCGAGGTCGGCGAGGCACTCAAGGCCTGGCCCGGATTCCTGGGGCAGGAGGTCGTGCCGCCGCGGCCGCCGGCCCATGTTGATTGGGTGACTGTCTTGCGTTTCGCAAGCCCGGCTGCAGCGCGCGCCTGGCTTCAAAGCGAGGAGCGGACGCGGCTGATCGGCGAGGTGCAGCGCTTCTTCGTCGGTTCGGAGGACGTCCATATCCTGCCCGACAGCGGCGTCCAGCGTGACAATGCGGTCTCCGCCGTCATCTCCTTCAATGTGCCGGATGGGCTCGAGGACGCGTTTCTCAAATGGCAGCAGCGCATCCAGGCCGCGGAGGCCGAGTTCAAGGGGTTCTTGCGCCACAAGATCGAGCGGCCGATTCCGGGCCTTCACGACGAGTGGATCGTCATTCTGACGTTCGACAGCGATGCCAACCTCAACGCATGGCTCGACTCGCCGTTGCGGCAGACGCTGCTGAGGGAAGGCGAGCGCTTCAACGCCGGCATGAACGTGAAGCGGGCGAGCTACGGCTTCAATTTCTGGTTCCCGGCCGGCAAGGCCCAGGCTCCGGAGCAGAGCCCAAGCCTGATCTGGAAGAGCAACCTCATCGTGCTGCTGGTGCTCTATCCCGTGGTCTATCTCTGGGGCACTTTCATCAGTGCGCCGCTGATCGACAGAAACGGCGTGCCGGTCTGGCTATCGCTCTTCGTCGGCAATCTCGTCAGCACCCAGCTGCTCGGCTGGTGGCTGGTGCCCGCCGCCTTTAGGGCGCTCGACTGGTGGGTCACGCCGAAGGCGGCGATCAGTCGCCGGATCGCGGGCTACGCACTCCTTGCCGCGCTCTATGCGGCGTCGATGGGCCTGTACGCGCTGCTGCTCGCGTGGCATTGGGGGCGGTGAGACCCGTCCACCGCCGGACACGTAACGACCATGTTCGCCCTGACATTTCTCGGAACCTCGGCCAGCGTTCCCTCAGTGGAGCGCAACCACCCGGCGCTCCTGGTGGAAGCCGCGGGCAAGCGCATCCTGGTCGATTGCGGTGAGGGCACGCAGCGCCAAATGCTGCGCAGCGGCGCCGGCTTCCGGCGGCTCGACCGCGTGCTGCTGACGCACGCTCATCTCGATCACGTGCTCGGCATCCCCGGATTGTTTTCAACCCTGGGCTTGCGGCAGAGCGCCGAAATGATGACGATTCATGGCGGGCAGGGCACGCTCGACATCGTCATCCGGATGCTCGCAGGCCTTTGGGGTGCGGGCAGGGCGCCGATCGCGGTCGAGTTCGCTGCCCTGACCGAGGGACAGGTCATCGACACCGGCGACTTCACCATCGCCTGCTTTCCGGTCCGCCACCGCGGCACCGATAGCTTTGGCTTCGTGTTTCAAAGTCCTGCACGTCGCCACCTTCGGCCCGATCGCCTTGCGGCGCTTGGCGTCCCGGATGGTCCCATGCGCGGCGAACTGGCTGCAGGACGGCCGGTCGTGATCGCCGATCGAACGGTTGATCCGGAGGACGTTCTGAGCCCGCCGAGCGGCGGCAAGAAGCTCGTCGTGATCGGTGACACCGAAACCACCGACGGACTGTCCAGCTACGTTGCTGACGCAGATATGCTGGTGATCGAGGCGACCTTCCTTGATCGCGACGCCGCGACAGCGCGGGATTACGGCCATCTCACCGCGGCGGAAGCGGCCGCCTTTGCTGCGGCGAGCAACGTCCGCCAACTCGTGCTGACTCATATGTCGGGACGATACGAGGACGATGAGATCCTGGCCGAGGCGGCGAGGATCTTTCCGAACACTGGGATCGCCGCCGACTTCGATCACGTGGTGATCTAGTCGCGCCTTCGACAATGTGCCGCTGCTGATGCCGCAGGTGAAGACCGGCCAGTTGGCGCTGCTCGCAACCGCAACGCCCAAGCGCGCAGACTTCGATCCGCAAGCGCCGGCCGTGCCGAATTCCCGCCCCGTTTCAATACCGTGGCCGCTCCGAGCGCGGCGCCCGCTTGTTCAGTGTCGATTGCAGGGCTAGGTTCGCAGGCCAACGGGTGTGGGGCTGATGGGGACAGTTCGTTTTCTGCTGGCGGCGATCGTCGTTGGATTTCATTGCCAGTTTGGCGTCATCCACCAGACAATCGGGGGCCTGGCCGCGGTAGAGGTCTTCTACATCATCAGTGGCTTCTACATGGCCGCCGCCTATGAGCTGCACTATCCGGGGCGGCCTGCTGCGTTCATGGCCAGCCGCTTTGCGAGGCTCTACCCGTTCTACCTGACTATCCTGATCGCTACGTTCGCACTCCATTTGTGGAACCCGGCGAACGAGAGCGGCATCTTCGATTCGCTCCGGACGGATGAGCGGCCCTATGTGATCAACCTGTCGCTGGTGGGTCTCGATCTCTATTCGGCCATGCACAGCACCACATATCTCTTGGTTCCTCAGGCATGGTCGATCAGCGCGGAGATCGTCTTCTACGCGCTACTGCCAACCTTGCTTCTACTCAACAGAAAATGGCTCGCCGGGTTGGTGGTCGCTGCCTTCGCGATCAAGCTGGTCATTCTTCACTTCTGCGAATGGAAATGGGCCTACTTCCCGTTTTACAGCCAGATCGGGTATTTCGGCACTGGGGTTGTGCTTTTCTCGTTACGGGATCGCCTGACATGGTCGACGCGTGCGGGCTACTGGCTCGCCGGCCTCTACAGCCTTTATCTCCTGGGCGACGTGTATGCCGACGTCGACTATCACGGGGGCATCGTTCAGGGCGTGCCGCTGGTTGTCGCAACCAGCATCGTGATTCCGACGCTCTTCGCGAGGGTCAACGGACCGCTGTCGACCACATTGGGCGACGCCTCCTACGGCGTCTATCTCTCGCATTTTCTCTTCATACAGATCGCGATCAATTTGCAGCTGTTTGATCCGATCACGCTGACAAATCCGCACATTGTGAGCCATTGGCGAATACTGTTTCAGACTTTGGGCATCCTGCTCGCATCCACGGTCGTCGCGCTCGCATTTGAATTCACGGTCCAGCGATGGATTGATCGGGCGCGCCGCTCGCTTTTCTACAACCGCAAGGGGCCGCCGGATTTCTTACTGCAATTGGACCGGCGCGACGCTGTCGGGAAGGCTTGATGCGAACGCAGCAAGAACAAGCTGTCGATGTTCACAGAAGGACTGGACCGCGAAGATCAGCGCGGCTATATGAGCGGCCTGCGAGCCGCTGATTTGCAAACCTTTCAGCCAGCCTTGCAGAACTTCCGAAGAAAGCTTAGTGATTTCAAGCGCTTCGGTGGGGAATGGTGTAACGGTAGCACAACAGACTCTGACTCTGTTTGTCTTGGTTCGAATCCAGGTTCCCCAGCCAGTTCCGGCGCTTTTCCACGGTCGCAATTCTCTCGGTGTGCCGCTCGGCGGCGATGAAGTCCGTTGGCCGCGCCGCCGGTCGCGGCGGTTTGCCTCATCTGAAAAACGCATGTGCCGGTCGGAACGCCGCGCGCTCCATCGTCCTTGGGTCATACAACCCTGGGAGATCCGTGATGCCCTATGTCGATGGTTTCGTTCTGGCCGTGCCGAAGGACAAGGTCGACGCCTACAAGTCGCTGGCGACGACCGCCTGCGCGCTCTGGATGGAGCACGGTGCGCTCGACTACGTCGAATGCATCGCCGACGACGTTCCCTATGGGGAGCTCACCTCGTTTCCACGCGCGGTGATGGCGAAGGAGGACGAGGTCGTGGTGTTCGCCTGGATCGTCTACCGCGACCGGGAGACCCGCGATGCCGTCAACAAGAAGGTGATGGCAGACCCGCGGCTGAAGATGGAGGGTATGCCGTTCGACGGAAAACGCATGATCTATGGCGGCTTCACGACGCTGCTCCGGGCCAGCGACGTCATCGGTTGACGGCGACCAGAAGGCCTATCGAGGAGCGCGGCCGCATTCGCCCTGGAGCAGCAGCAACAGGCAACCGGCGAGCCGCGTCTCCATGTCTTTCGACGAAAGCGACAGCGGGCCGGGATCGTTGAGGATCGCGTTCACCAGCGTGCCCAGCACGACCTGGAAACCGAAGGCGATGGCGCTGGTCTTTGCCGCCTTGCGTCCCTTGCCCATGGCCGGCAGCAGGAGAGGGGTGGCGCGCGTGGTGGTCGCCCCATCCGTCCCAGGCGTTCCGGCTCCGCTGCCGCAAGGTCGTTGGTCTCGGAGAAATCCGCGTCCAGATGAAACAGCTCCCATTTGTCGTTCTCGAACGGCGTGCCCGACGGGTGGAAGGCGACCGCCTTCCACCCCGCCTGCCAGAGACCGCGATGGCCGAACATCTCGAAATATTGCGGCGAGCGCTTTGACGGTGCCGACACATCCGTGATCGAGCGCGCAAAGCTTTCGCCTTCCAGCGGCATTTGCCGGCAGCCCGCGATATAAGTGGGCGCCTCGATGCCGATCAGCTCCAGCAGCGTCGGAGTGAGGTCGCAGGCGTGGACGAACTGGTGCCCCAGTTCGCCTTTCGCAGAGGCAGCCTGGATTGCTTCGCTGCGCTCGCAATGACGAGGTGAGAGAGCCGGCGCGGCAGTAGAGGGAAGCTTGCTACTTGATCTTGTCGTAAGCGGCGGCGAAGTCGCCGAGCGGCATCGGGATTGCGATGGTCTCCTTGGCCATGTTCTGGAAGGAGACCTTGAGCTGCTTGCCCGACCGTAAAGCGCCCAGCAGGTCGGCCGCGATCGGGGTCGACGCGTAACAACCGCGGTTCTCGCAGGTCTGGATCTGGAGATCGACCGTCTTGCCTTCGTCGACCTGAAGCTTGGCGCCGACCGGAAGATTGAGGCCGAGCGGCAATTGCAGCAATGCAACCGGCGTGCGGGTGTCGGGCGCGATGCGGATGTTGACGAGGACGATGGTCTGGCCGGTCTTGGTCAGCACCGCGTTCTGCTCCATCGCGCATTCGAGCGGCGCCTCGCGGCTCGCGCTGGTGCAGCGCACGATCCAGCCAGGCTGCT
>NZ_JALBGZ010000221.1:0-8724 GCF_023006515.1 Bradyrhizobium sp. PRIMUS42 | reverse complement strand
AAGCCTGCCGCAAGGCTCTGAGCGCCGGCCAGCCTGTCGTCACCGAGGAGGCGCTTCACGGCGGCGCCGCGCGCCAGGTCCTGCTCACGACCCATCGTCCCGTTCGCCTTGCCGGACGCGAGCTCCTGATCTCGGCGTCTTCCGACATCACCGAGCAGAAGAATTTCGAGGACCAGCTGTTCCGCTCGGCCTATTTCGACGAGTTGACCGGACTGCCCTCGCGGCGCGTGATCGAGCATCGCGCCAACAATCTGCTTGCGGAGAATCGCAGCGGCGAACGTTTCGCGCTGGCCTTCCTCGACGTCGACAATTTCAAGCACATCAACGACTATTACGGCCACGCGGTCGGCGATGCGCTGCTGGTCGAGCTGTCGAAGCGGCTCGGTCGCGACTTGCGTGACTCCGACATGCTGTCGCGCATCTCCGGCGACGAATTCCTGCTGCTGCTGTCGCCGATCCAGAGCCAGGAGGAGGTCGCCGAATTCATGCAGTCGACGCTGGAGCGGCTGACCGCGCCGTTCTTCATCGACCATTCGGAGGTCTTCGCCTCGACCTCGGTCGGCATCAGCCTCTATCCCGACCACGGCAGCAGTTTCGAGACGCTGCGCCAGAACGCCGACATCGCGATGTACCGTATCAAGAACAACGGCAAGGGACTGGCCGCCTTCTTCGATGCCAGCATGGAGCGCGAGGCGCAGGCGCGGATGAAGGTCGAGCAGTCGCTACGGCTCGCCATCCTGGAAAAGCGCTTCTGCTGCGCCTTTCAGTCCAAGGTCGACATTCGCACCCAGGCCGTGAAGGGCATCGAGGCCCTGGTGCGCCTGCGCGACGACGAAGGAGTGATCCAGGCGCCCGGCTCGTTCATCAATCTCGCCAGCGAGCTCGGCCTGATCGACGAGCTGACTCACCTCGTCCTCGCCGAGATCGTCAAGTCGATCGACCTGATCAACGAGACGTTTGGCGCGGAAGCGACCATCAGCATCAACGTCGCCGCCAAGCAGGCCGGCAATCCCGAATTCATGCGCAGCTTCGCGCAGGCGCTGGACGACACCGGATTTCCCAACCGCTTCATGATCGAGCTGACGGAAGATGCCTTCGTCGCCAAAAATCATTTCCAGGACGAGATCCTGCCGGCGTTCCGCAAGCTCGGTGTCGGCATCTCGATCGACGATTTCGGCACCGGCTATTCCTCGCTCTCCGCGCTGGCCGACATCACCGCCGACGAGATCAAGATCGACCGCTCCTTCATCACCGACATTCATAAGCGCCCGCGCAGCCAGGGCATCCTGCGCGCGATCGAATCCTTGAGCGAAGCGCTCGGCATGACCGTGATTGCCGAGGGTCTCGAATCCTACGAGGAGCTCGCCTATCTCCAGGCCGCGACCAAGATCCGCTACGCGCAGGGCTATTACTTCTCCCGGCCGATCTTCCTGGAGGAGCTGAAGCTCGCAACGCCGCTCTCCAGCGAAGCCCGGGCGAGCGTTGCAAGCCGCCCGCACCAGCAGAACCGCCAGGGCTATTCGCGCGCGAGCGGGTATCGAAGGTAGGGCACGTTCCTCGACCACCCAACAAACTCCTGATTCCGTCATCCTGAGGTGCAAGTGGCGCTCGCGCCGCGAGCCTCGAAGGATGCACGGCCCGCCAGCCGGGCCCGTCGCCCTTCGAGGCTCGCTGCGCTCGCACCTCAGGGTGACGGGAGGTCGATCGCGAGCGGGGTATTGGCGTTAACCCCGCTGCATCGATTCCCCCTTTGAAATCGCTACCCTTTTGCTGATACACAGGCGGACTTCCCGTGGGATATGTCATGTCCGCCGCTTCCTCCTCGATCAGCGATCCCGCCTATCTCCGTGCGCGCGCGATGGAGACGCTGTTCGAGCGGCTGGAAAAGCTCTGCGAGGGCGCGATCGCGATCGACCGCGGCGGACGGGTCGTGTACGTCAACGAAAAATATCTCGCCGCGCTCGGTCTCAAGCGCATCAGTGAAGCGATGGGGCGGCCGATCGAGGAGGTCATCCCCAACAGCCTGATGCGCAAGGTGGCCGAGACCGGCGAGCCGATCCTGCTCGACATCATGGAGCTCGGCGGCGAGCAACTCGTCGTCACCCGCATGCCGATCGAGGACGAGAACGGGACGGTGATCGGCGCGATCGGCTTCGTGCTTTATGACCACCTCGAAAGCCTGAAGCCGCTGCTCGCCCGCGTCGCCCAGCTCGAGAGCGATCTGCGGCTGGCACGGCGGCAATTGTCCAATGCCCGCGCCGCGCGCTTCACCTTCGCCGACTACGTCGGCACCACGCCGGGAATTGCCCAGGCCAAGGCGCTGGCAAGCCGCGCCGCGCGGCAGAGCGTCACGGTGCTCCTCACCGGCGAGACCGGAACGGGCAAGGAGATGCTGGCGCAGGCGATCCACAATGCTTCGTCCCGTGCGGAGAAGCCGTTCGTCAGCGTCAATGTCGCCGCCGTCCCGGACACACTGATCGAGTCGGAGTTCTTCGGCACCGCGCCGGGCGCCTATACCGGCGCCGACCGACGGGGACGCGAGGGCAAATTCCGGATCGCCGACGGCGGCACGCTGTTCCTCGACGAGATCGGCGAGATGCCGCTGCAATTGCAGGCCAAGCTGCTGCGCGTGCTGCAGGAGCGCGAGATCGAGCCGCTTGGCTCGGACAAGATCTCCAGGATCGACGTGCGCGTGGTCGCAGCGACCAATGTGGACTTGCGCAAGCGCGTCAGCGACGGCACGTTCCGCCCCGACCTCTATTATCGCCTGAACGTGCTCTCGATCGAGCTGCCGCCGCTGCGCCAGTGCCTGGACGATCTCCCGGACATCTGCGCCCGGCTGCTCGAGGACATCAGCGCCTCCGGCGACTACGTCAAGGCGAAGATCACGCCGAGCGCGCTCGCCGCGCTCGCACGCTACGATTGGCCGGGCAACGTCCGGGAGCTCCGCAACATCCTGGAGCGGGCGCTGATCCTCAGCGATTCCGGCCGGCTGACCGGCGAGGATTTCGCGCGCATCCTTCCCGTCGGCACCGAGATCAAGCCGGCTGCGCCCGAGCGCGCGGCCGGAACAATCGTGCCCTATGCCGAGGCCGAGGCCGAATTCGAGAAGCACACGCTCGAACAGGCACTCGCCGCCAGCAATGGCCAGATCTCCGAGGCCGCCAGGATGCTGCGGATCTCACGCGCGACCTTCTACAAGAAGCTCGCCAAGTTCGGCCTCGCCTCGGGACCGGCCTCCGTCTGAGTTTCGAGACACCGGACTGTCCGGAGTCTCGGAATCCGGACATGGCGTCTCGACGCTCCTTCCGGCCACCGATGCGGGAATTGCCGTCTTTTAAGCCCTTTTGCGCAAACCCTCCGCATCTGGCGCGGACCTTGCTCTTCGCTTTGCACAATGACGCATGCTGCACATGCGCATTCGCAACCAGGGAGGACGCAAGATGAGTGAAGCGATCACGGTCCATCAGCTTCAGGCGAGACAGCCCTCGCACGTCACGGTCGCCACCGCGAGCCTGATCGGCACGGCCATCGAGTGGTACGACTTCTTCCTTTACGGCACCGCCGCGGCGCTGATCTTCAACAAGCTGTTCTTTCCGACCTTCGACCCCATGATGGGAACGCTGTTGGCGTTCGCGACCTACGCGCTCGGCTTCATCGCGCGTCCGCTCGGCGGCGTCGTGTTTGGGCATTACGGCGACAAGATCGGCCGCAAGACCATGCTGTATCTGACGCTGCTGATCATGGGCGTGGCGACAGCGGCGATCGGATTCCTGCCGACCTACGAGACCGCCGGCATCTGGGCCGCCGTCCTGCTCGTCACCTGCCGCCTGATCCAGGGCTTTGGCCTCGGGGGCGAATGGGGTGGCGCGGTGCTGATGGCAGTCGAGCACGCGCCGGCGGACAAGAAGGGCTTCTACGGCAGCTGGCCGCAGCTCGGAGCGCCGCTCGGCCTCGTGCTCGGCACGCTCGTTTTCTCGGTGGTGTCGGCGATGCTGACCGACGCGCAGCTCCTCGCCTGGGGCTGGCGCATCCCGTTCCTGTTCTCGATCGCGCTGGTGCTGGTCGGCCTGTGGATCCGCTTCACCATCGCGGAATCCCCGGAGTTCCAGAAGGTCAAGGACACCAAGCAGGAAGTGAAGATGCCGATCCTCGAGGCCATCAGGATGTACCCGAAGAACATCCTGCTGGCGATGGGCGCGCGCTTCGCCGAGAACGGCTTCTTCTACATCTATGCGACCTTCGTGCTCGCCTATGCCACGCAATCGCTCGGCATGAACAAGCAGGACATGCTCAACGGCGTGCTGATCGGCGCGGCGATCGAGACCTTCACCATCCCGGCCTTCGGCGCGCTGTCCGACCGCGTCGGGCGGCGGCCGGTCTACATCTTCGGCGCGGTGTTCTCGGCGCTGATGTCTTTCCCGCTGTTCATGCTGCTGGCCACCAAGAACCCGCAATATGCCTGGATCGCGATCGTGCTCGGCCTCGCCATCGGTCATGCCGCGATGTACGGCCCGCAGGCGAGCTTCCTGTCGGAGCTGTTCGGCACCAAGGTGCGCTATAGCGGCGTCTCGCTCGGCTACAACCTCGCCTCGATCTTCGCCGGCGCGCTGTCGCCGCTGATCGCGACGGGATTGATGACGGCCTACGCGCCTGCCACCTGGCCGATCTCGCTCTACATGATCGCGCTGGCGCTCATCACCATCGTGTCGGTCTATTTCGCCACCGAAACACGCAAGATAGTTCAGGGCTGAGCGTCCTGATGACGTTTTCATCGCGAGGAGCGGCCTGTTCCACGGCTGCTCCTCGCGATAGGATCAATGCACAACAACGGCAGACGATCGAAGGGACCGGGAGGCACGCCGTGAGCCATCATCCAGCTCTGCCCTATTTGCGCAATTCCGAGAAAGGCAAGGTCGTCACGGCCGCCGAAGCGGTTATGCTGATCCGCGACGGCGACACGGTGGCGACCGGCGGCTTCGTTGGCATCGGCTTTGCCGAGGAGATCGCAATCGCGCTGGAGGAGCTGTACCTCTCCCATGAAGGCGATGCGCCCTATACGCAGGGCAAGCCGCGCAACCTGACGCTGGTCTATGCGGCGGGCCAGGGCGACGGCAAGCAGCGCGGCCTCAATCATTTCGCACATGAAGGCCTGGTCCGGCGCGTGATCGGGGGGCATTGGGGGCTTGCGCCGAAATTGCAGCAACTCGCGATCGCGAACCAGATCGAGGCCTATAACCTGCCGCAGGGCGTCATCACGCATCTGTTCCGCGATATCGCCGCGCACCGGCCCGGCCATGTCACCCGCGTCGGCATCGGCACCTTCGTCGACCCCCGGCAGGGCGGCGGCAAGCTGAACGCACGCACCACCGAGGACATGGTGGAGCTGATCAGGATCGGCGGCGAAGACTGCCTGCTCTACAAGACCTTTCCGATCAATGTCGGGATCATCCGCGCCACCACAGGCGATCCCGACGGCAACCTCACCATGGAGAAGGAGGCGCTGACGCTGGAGGCGCTCGCCATCGCCATGGCGGCGCATAATTCCGGCGGCATCGTCATCGCCCAGGTCGAACGCGTGGCCGAGGCCGGCAGCCTCAATCCGCGCCAGGTCAAGATTCCCGGCATCCTCGTCGACTGCGTTGTGGTGGCCAAGCCCGAGAACCACTGGCAAACCTTCGGCACGCAATACAATCCGGCATTCTCGAGCGAGATCCGCGTCCGTGCCGCCTCGCTGTCGGTGATGCCGGTCAGCGAGCGCAAGATCATCGCCCGTCGCGCCGCCCTCGAGCTGAAGGCCAACAGCGTCGTCAATCTCGGCATCGGCATGCCCGAGGGGATTGCCTCCGTGGCCAATGAGGAGCGGATCATCGACCTGATCACGCTGACGGCGGAGCCCGGCGTGATTGGCGGGATCCCCGCGAGCGGCATCGATTTCGGCGCGGCGATCAACACGCAGGCGGTGATCGACCAGCCGTATCAGTTCGACTTCTACGACGGCGGCGGCCTCGATGCGGCCTTTCTCGGGCTCGCCCAGGTCGATCGTGCCGGCAACCTCAATGTCAGCAAGTTCGGGCCGAAACTCGCAGGTGCCGGCGGCTTCATCAACATCAGCCAGAACGCCAAGGAGGTCATCTTCGTCGGCACCTTCGGCGCGGGCAGGCAACGCATCGCAGTGAACGACGGCAAGCTCGTCATTCTCGACGAGGCGCCATCGCGCAAGTTCGTGGACAGCGTCGAGCACGTCACCTTCAGCGGCCCGTTCGCCGCCACGCGCAAGCAGCGCACGCTTTACGTCACCGAGCGCTGCGTGTTCGAGCTGCACCCCGACGGGCTCGAGCTGACGGAAGTCGCGCCCGGCATCGATATCGAGCGCGACATCTTGCGCCTGATGGATTTCAAGCCGTTGATCCCGCGCGATCCCGCCTTGATGGACGCGCGCATCTTCGGCGAAGGTCTCATGGATCTGCGCGAGCGCCTGCTCACCATTCCGCTCGATCAGCGCTTCACGCTGGACGAGCAGCAGAACCTGTTCTTCGTCAACCTGGAGCGTTATCCGCTGCGCAGCAAGGCCGAGATCGACACCATCGCTGATATCGTCGAGGCCAGGCTCGCTCCGCTCGGCCGCCGGGTCTACGCCATCGTCAATTATGACAATTTTTCCATCCTGCCGGAACTGATGGACGATTATTCGGCCATGGTGCGCAGTCTCGTCGATCGCTTCTATTCCGGCGTGTCGCGCTACACCACGTCGGGCTTCCTGCGCATCAAGCTCGGCGAAGCCCTGGAGAGGCGCGGCGTCGCGCCGCATATTTTCGAAAGCGCCGATGAGGCGCAGTCGGATCGGCGTCAGGCCGAAGGAGCCGGCAACGAGCGGCTAGCCCAAAAATGATGCATGTTCAAAAGGCCGACACGCTCGGCCGGAAGGTTCAATTGCAATGTTCGTAACGTTGTGCAAATCGCTGTTGCCGAGAAACTTTAAATCAGGAGGGACCATCGTGCGTCGATCACTCATCATAACAACAACCATCCTCGCGCTCGCCGCGGGCACCTCCGCACGGGCCGACGATCTCAAGGTCGCGCTGATCTACGGCAAGACCGGCCCGCTCGAGGCCTATGCCAAGCAGACCGAGACCGGCCTGAAAATGGGCTTCGAATACGCCACCAAGGGCACGATGACACTCGATGGTCGCAAGATCGTCATCATCACCAAGGACGACCAGGGCAAGCCGGACCTTTCGAAGGCCGCGCTCGCCGAAGCCTATCAGGACGACAAGGCCGACATCGCGATCGGCACGACCTCGTCGGCAGCCGCGCTCGCCATTCTCCCGGTCGCCGAGGAAAACAAGAAGATCCTGATCGTCGAGCCCGCCGTCGCGGATCAGATTACCGGCGAGAAGTGGAATCGCTACATCTTCCGCACCGGGCGCAACTCCTCGCAGGACGCCATCTCCAACGCGGTCGCGATCGGCAAGCAGGGCGTCACCGTCGCGACCCTGGCGCAGGACTATGCCTTCGGCCGCGACGGCGTCGCCGCCTTCAAGGAGGCGCTCGCCAAGACCGGCGCGACGCTCGCTGCGGAGGAATATGCCCCGACCTCCACCACCGACTTCACCGCTGTAGGCCAGCGCCTGTTCGACGCGCTGAAGGACAAGCCGGGCCGCAAGGTGATCTGGGTGATCTGGGCCGGCGCAGGCAATCCGCTGGCCAAGCTCCAGGACATGGACCCGAAGCGCTACGGCATCGAGCTTTCCACCGGAGGCAACATCCTGCCGGCGCTCGCCGCCTACAAGGGCCTCCCCGGCATGGAAGGCGCGACCTATTATTTCTACGAGATCCCGAAGAACCCGGTGAACGACTGGCTGGTCGCCGAGCACCAGAAGCGCTTCAACGCGCCGCCGGACTTCTTCACCGCTGGCGGCTTTGCCGCCGCGATGTCCGTCGTCGCCGCCGTCACCAAGGCGAAGTCGACCGACACCGAGAAGCTGATCAATGCGATGGAAGGCCTGGAGTTCGACACGCCGAAGGGCAAGATGGTGTTCCGCAAGGAAGACCATCAGGCGCTGCAGAGCATGTATCACTTCAAGGTCAAGGTCGATCCGAACGTCGCCTGGGCCGTGCTCGAGCCGGTGCGCGAGCTGAAGATCGAAGACATGGACGTGCCGGTCAAGAACAAGCGCTGAGCTTTCTTGCTTCACCTCTCCCGCTTGCGGGAGAGGCCGGGAGAGGGCTCTCAACTCTTGGGGAGTCTTCGTCGCGGAAACACCCTCTCCCCAACCCTCCCCCGCAAGCGGGGGAGGGGGCGCACTGTGATCGCGGACATAGCTCCATCTCACACTCACCCGACACACAATGACCCTCACCCTCGAAACCCGCGACCTCACCATTCGCTTCGGCGGCCATGTCGCGGTCAATAACGTGACCTGCACGTTCCGTCCGGGCGAGCTCACCGCGATCGTTGGGCCGAACGGCGCCGGCAAGACCACCTATTTCAATCTGATCTCGGGCCAGCTGCGCGCCTCGAACGGCAGCATCCTGTTCGGCGGCACCGACATCACCCAGCACTCCGCGCCGCTGCGCACCCGCGCGGGCCTCGGGCGCGCCTTCCAGCTCACCAATCTCTTCCCGAACCTCACCGTGGAAGAGAACGTTCGCCTCGCGGTGCAGGCCGCCAGCGGCACCCATTACGACATGCTGCGGCCCTGGACGGTCCGCCGCGACCTG
>NZ_JALBGZ010000220.1:0-8731 GCF_023006515.1 Bradyrhizobium sp. PRIMUS42 | reverse complement strand
TGCAGCGTGACGGCCGGACCCGGGTCGAGATCGCCGGCCACGAGATCGGCACCGGTGCCTACACGGTGATCGCCCAGACCGCGGCCGAGCGGCTCGGCGTGCCCCTCGAGAAAGTCGCCGTCTTCATGGGTGACAGCGATCTGCCCCCGGCGCCGGTTGCCGGCGGATCGAACTCGACCGCGAGCACCTGCTCGGCGGTGATGATGGTGTGCGATCAGATTCGCCAGCGCCTGTTCAAGGCAGTGATGCCTGACAGTCTCACAGACAAGGCCAAAGAGACCGTTGGCATCAGCCAGGCGCCGGCGACCCAAGCCGCCAAGAGCGATCGCCCGCTCGATATCGAGAAGGCGTTCGATGCCCTCGGCGTCGGCGTGGTCGAGGAATATGGCGAGTGGAAGCCGGAAGGTGCGCCGCTCGATTCGTTCAAAGCCATGCACAGCGGGCAAGTCCGGTTGGTCGGTGGCCACCAGATGAAGGACCAAATTGCATATGCCTTCGGCGCGGAGTTCGTTGAGGTCCGCGTCAACCGCTTCACGCATGAGATCCGCTGCCCCCGTCTGGTCGGGGCCTTCGCCGGCGGCCGCATCATGAACCCGCGCACGGCGCGCAGCCAGCTGATGGGCGGCCTGATCTGGGGCATGTCGTCGGCGCTGCTGGAGGCGACGGAAATCGACGAGCGCAATGCGCGCTACGTCAACGACAATCTTGCCGACTACCTCGTGCCGGTAAATGCGGACGTCCCGGGCGTCGAGGTGATCATGCTCTCCGAGCAGGACGATCATATCAACCCCGCAGGCGTCAAAGGACTCGGCGAGCTCGCCAATGTCGGCACCAATGCTGCGATCTGCAACGCGATCCACCACGCCACCGGCCAGCGCATCCGCAAGCTCCCGGTCCGGCTGGAAAATATCGAGGTCTGAGGGGTGGAAACCCTACCCGCGTTGCGCTAGACACCTTCCGCCTCAAACGGAAGGTGCCTTATGCAGCGTTTCCAGCGCGCGCTCCTCACCCTGATGTCGGCACTCGCGATCACGGTGATCGCAGGCGTGTCGCATTTCGTTTCCACCACGGCCTCGGCCCAGACCGCAGGAAAGACCATGACCACAGCTTCAGGCTTGCAGATCATCGACTCCACCGTCGGCACCGGTGCTTCGCCCCAGGCCGGCCAGATCTGCGTGATGCACTATACCGGCTGGCTCTATGAGAACGGCCAGAAGGGCAAGAAATTCGATAGCTCCGTCGATCGTAAGGAGCCGTTCGAATTCCCCATCGGCAAGGGCCGCGTCATCGCCGGTTGGGACGAGGGCGTCGCCTCCATGAAGGTTGGCGGCAAGCGCACGCTGATCATCCCGCCGCAACTCGGCTATGGCGCCCGCGGTGCCGGCGGCGTGATCCCGCCGAACGCAACGCTGATGTTCGACGTGGAATTGCTCGCGGTGAAATAATCTCACCGTCATTCCGGGTTCGGCTCTTCAAGCCGCCCCGGAATGACCGCACAAACAAAAAGACCGGCCTCTCGGCCGGTCTTTTCGCTTCCAATACTGCGCGCGTCACTCCGTCGCGCGCTTTGCCGCTGCCGCGGCGCGATCCATCGCTTCCTTCGCAGCGTCCTTCGCATCGCCCATGGCCTGCTGGCCCTTGCCCTTCACTTCCTGGACCGCGCCTTCGCCCTTCATGCGGTCGGAACCGGTGGCTTCACCGATGCCTTGCTTGGCCTTGCCGATGGCCTCGTTGGCGTTGCCCTTGATCTTGTCGGTCGTGCTACCCATGAAACTCTCCTTCCACTTGGTTCGCAAAGACAACGTCTCGCGGCTACGAGGGTTCCGATTTTGTTATGGCTCGCGGGCGCAGCTTCGGGTTAGTTTGCCGCGCACGGAACCAACAGAAAGCAAGTCCCATGACCGGCCATGATCATTCGCATTCCCACCATGACCACGATCACGACGATCGCTGGAAACATGACGGCGTGCGCGTCATTCCCGGCAACCAGCTCGACACCAACGTGCCCTCGACGGCAGGCATGGACCGCGCGGCCGCGATCAATTTCGCGCGCGTCGGCGCTCAGAAATTGTGGGCGGGCACCGTCAGCATCAAGCCGGATGCCAAGACCGGCGCGCATCATCACGGTCATCTCGAAAGCGTCATCTATGTCGTGAAGGGCAAGGCGCGGATGCGCTGGGGCGAGAGCCTGCAATTCACCGCGGAGGCAGGCCCCGGCGATTTCATTTTCGTGCCGCCTTACGTGCCGCACCAGGAGATCAACGCCAGTCCCGACGAGGTGCTGGAATGCGTGCTGGTGCGCAGCGACGGCGAGGCGGTGGCGATCAACCTCGACATCGAGCCGGTCGAGAAGCCCGAAACGGTGCTGTGGATCGACCCGGTGCACCGGGATCCCAACGAGAAGAAGTAAGGCTGCCTCGAGGGAGCGGGCTCGGTGCGACAGAACCTCGCAGCTGGGGTCCGAAAAAATAGTCGGAAGGCCGTGTCGGATGGCCGCCAGGCCGTCCGTCCTTGGGCAGAACCCGCCCAAGGAGCTTCCAATGCCCAAGATGATCTTCGTCAACCTGCCGGTGACCGACCTCAAGCGCGCGACCGCCTTTTACGAGGCGATCGGCGCGGTCAAAAACCCGCAATTCTGCGATGACACGGCGAGTTGCATGGTCTTTTCCGAGACCATCTTCGCCATGCTGCTGACCCACGACAAATTCCGTCAGTTCACGCCGAAGCCGATCGCGGATGCCAAGACCTCGAACCAGGTCCTGTTCTGCCTGTCGGCTGACAGCCGCAGCGAGGTCGACGATATCATCGGCAAGGCCGAGGCTGCGGGCGGCGTGGCCGATCCCAGTCCGAAGGACGAATACAGCTTCATGTACGGCCGCAGCTTCGAGGATCCGGATGGCCATATGTGGGGTGTGAACTGGATGGATCTCGCGGCCGCCCCTCCGCAGCCCGAGATGGCGACTGCCTGATCCAAACCCGGAACATCTGAAAAGGAGCATCCACGATGTCCAAGCTCGTGCCCTGCATGTGGTTCAACGGCGATGCCGAGGACGCTGCAAAATTCTACGTCTCCCTCGTTCCGAATTCCGCGATCACGCACGTTCAGCGCAATGTTTCGGACGGTCCCTCCGGCAAGGATGGCTCCGTGCTCGTCGTCGAGTTCACCGTGGCGGGACAGCCGCTGGTCGCGCTCAACGGCGGGATGAAGATGGAATACACCCACGCCATCTCGCTGATGATTCATTGCGACGATCAGGCGCAGGTCGATCACGTCTGGAATGCGTTCCTGGCCCATGGCGGCAAGGAAGAGCAATGCGGCTGGCTCAGGGATCGCTGGGGCGTGGCGTGGCAGGTGGTGCCGAAAGTGATGTTCGAATTCCTGTCGAGCCCTGACAAGGCTGCCGCCGCGCGCGCGATGCAGGCCATGATGAAGATGGTGAAGCTGGACGTCGACGTTCTGCGCCGGGCATTCGAGGGCAAGTCGGCCGCGTAGCGGCGACACAGGTGCCGTAGGTGGGCTAAGGCGCGCATGCGCCGTGCCCACCTTCTTCCTCAATTGAGTGAGAAGCGGTGGGCACGCTTACGCTTTGCCCACCCTACAAGATAGCGCCTTGGCGAGGCCCTAATAATTGATCCGCAGCCCCACGCCGCCGTGGATGGTGTTGCCGACCGGCTGCGGGCCCAGCGTGCCGTTGGCGAAGAGATCCACGACCCAGCCCTTTTGCACGCGGAAGCCGAGGCGGCCGCCATATTCGAACCAGCCCTGGTTGCCCATGGTCGGCACCACCACGCCGTTGCCGGTCACGGTCGCGACGATGCCGCTGTGGCTCGCAAATGACTGCACCCAGCCGCCGTTGATGTTGGCCTCGATATTGCTGCTGTAGAGATGTGTCCACTGGCCGCCGATCTTGACCAGGCTGGTGCGGTCGGTGCCGGTTGCGATGGTGGCGTCGAACGGATTGAAAGCCACCGTGCTGTCGGTATAGCCAGACACGCGCTGCCAGAGCTGCCAGACCTCGATCGAAGCTGCGACCTCGTCGCGCGGCGACACGCGGCTCATCCAGCCGGCGCGGCCGTAGACCGCGTAGTTCGAGGCGTTGGTCGAACTGGTCACGCTCACCGGACCGAGACTGGTGTTGTAGCTGCGGGTGTAGCGCGCCTTCTCCCACGGCGTCAGGATCGTTCCGACGTCGAAGAACGGGCGCGAGGAGCCCCAATCGGTGAAGTCGTAGCGCAGCGCGAACGCACCGATCGGCGCGCTCGTGATCTTGTAGCCGCCTTCGTTATAGTGCGTGTAGGCGATGCCGGCGAGCAGCGACAGATTGTTGGTCAGCTCCTTGCGGCCGTGGATGCCGGCCGAGAACGAGCCGGCCGAGCCGAACGCGCTGACGCAGTCGCTGCAATTGACCTGCTCGTTGACGCCGAGCAGGACCGTGCCGAGCACCCGGTTGGTGATCATCTGGTTGAAGCGCTGGCCCGCGAGGCCGCCGATCGAATTGCCGCTGGAATCGGCGCCGGTCGGGGACGGAGACGGGCTCGGATAAGGCGACGGATAAGGGTTCGGCGTGGGCGGCGGCGTACCGGTCGACGTGGGCGGCGGCGTGTAGGTTGAGGTCGGTGTGGGCGTCGGCGAGCAATTTGTCTCGCAATCGGTCAGCGTCAGGGTTGCGGCGGAGGCCGACTGCACACTCCATGTCAGCGCCACGGCGCCCATGGCCATCAGCGCTGCGGCAAGAAGCAGGTCGCGGATGCGGAGCGCTGCCATTGTCAGCGCCCGCACAGCATGCCGTCGTCCTGGACGGCGGGCGTGATGGTCGGCGAGGCGCCGGCGTACTGGTTCACCGCGCACAACCCGGCGCTCGCTGCGCAGTTGGCGGCGAAGGTCCAGGGCGGCGTATTGGACTTGGTGATGCTCACCTTGCCGCCGGTCGAGGTGATGATCGCGGTGTCGCCAGGCTGAGTGAGTTGCACGCACTGGGAGCTCTTCGTGCAGACGCTGGCCGCTCCGTCCTGAAGCACTACGACGGAGCGCCCGCGCTGCGAGAGGATGTCGAGCGTAGTGCCGCGCACGCCGATGGTCGCAAGCGGCGTCGTGATCTTGTAGGCGGTCTTCTCGGAGTGTCCGGTGACGAAACGGAATGCGCCGGTGGTCATGCGGATCGCGACGTCGCGATAGCTGCGCTCGTCGTTGAACACGGTGCGGTCGAGCTTGAGCGTGGCGCTCGGGCCGAGCGACAGATTGGTGCTGTCGGCCATCACGAAGCGCGCCGCGCTGTCGGCGCCGGTGCGCACGGTCTCGTCGCGCAGCATGCTGTCGCCGACGCTGATCGGCGTCGTGGTCGCGGCGACGCGCACCACTTCGTTCTGGATCACGACGGCTTCGCCGACCCGCGTCTGTGCCAGCGCGCAAGGCGCCGCACATAATGCGGCCGACAAAAGGGTGGAGAAAAACCAGAAATGTAAATTCATTTCGCAACCGATCGATATGTCCCTGATCGTACCGGATTGCGCATGCTTGCGATGTGGCGAATTTATCACAAGCAGCGCGGGACGTGCGCTATGCTTAGTGACAGTCGCGGCAGAATGCGTTCAATGAAAATCGCGATCTCTTTTTTTGTCCGCGGTGACGCAAATTTGCCACGCAAAACATCCCCACAGCAGCCGCTTGAACCGTCCGCAGTTCCAAAGATGTCGCGGAGCACAGTCATTGCTGTCGCAATTTTCCTGGTCGCACATCTCGCGCTGCTGATCGGACTGACGACGCCCGCGAAATTCGTCTTCGACGAGGTGCACTACGTGCCGGCGGCGCGGCAGATGCTGGCACCGGCGATGTCGCAGCCGATGCTCAATCCGATGCATCCGCCGCTGGGAAAGGAGCTGATCGCGGCCTCGATCGCGGCCTTTGGCGACAACGCGTTCGGCTGGCGCTATCCCGCGACATTGTTCGGCGCATTGGCGATCGTCGCGATCTATCTGTGCGGCCTCGCGCTGTTCTCCGCGCAAGGGCTCGCCATCGCGGCGGCGCTGATCGCCGGGCTGAACCAGATGCTGTACGTGCAGGCGCGCATCGCCATGCTCGATATCTTTGCGCTCGGCTTCGGTCTGCTCGCGACCGCGGCCTTCATGCATGGTTTTCGACGAGAGCGGCCGCAGGCGCTGTTCGCGCTCGCCGGCGGCCTGTTCGGTCTGGCCGCAGCCTGCAAATGGAGCGGCCTGTTTCCGCTCGGCGTCTGTATCGTCATCGTTGCGGTGATCCGTCTGATGCAGGGCTGGCGCACGCTGTTCGCCGACGCGAAGCCGGACGACTGGTATCAGCCGGACCTCTGGCCCGCCTTCAGGCTGCACCATGTCGCGCTGTGCTTCGCCGTCCTGCCAGGCGTGGCTTATCTTGCAGCTTTCGTTCCACTCTACGGCCTGTCGCTGACGGACCTGCTCGAGGCGCAGCGCCGGATCTTCGCCGACAACACGACGACCGCGATTGCCGGCCACACCTATATGAGTTCGTGGCCGTCCTGGCCGCTGCTCGCCCGTCCCGTCTGGTTCCTGTTCGACAAGAGCGCGGAGGACAACGTCGCCGCGATCGTCTTTCTCGGCAATCCGCTGGTGTTGTGGCCGGCGCTGATTGCGCTCATTGTGGTGCTGCGTGACTTCATCGTGGCGCGGCGCTGGGATGCGTTCCTGATCGCGGCGTTCTATTTCGGGCCGTGGCTCGCCTGGGCGTTGCTGCCGCGCACACTCGGCTTCATCTACTATTACCTGCCGGCCGCGACCGCGGCGTCGCTCGCGCTGGTCTATGTGCTGCGCCGGGAAGGGCTGCCGCGCTGGCTGCTATGGGCCTATGTCGGCGTCGCCGCGGCCGGCTTTGCGGTCATGCTGCCGGTTTCCGCAGCTTTCGTCGGCACCTCCATGCGGACATTCGGCCGGCTGATGCTGTTCCAGAGCTGGATATGACAACGCCGCCTACCAGGGTGGCAGGCGGCGTGGTTGTTACGATGAATGCCTAGAACTTATTTCGACGCGGTCTTGGTGTCCATGTTCACGACCTGGACGCGGCGGTTGATCGGGTCGGCGCCGTTGGCGGTATCCTTCAGCTTGGTCTCACCGTAACCGACAGTGACGAGATCGGTGCCGTTCAGGCCGTAGTTCTGCATCAAATACTTCTTGATGGTGTCGGCGCGCCGCTCGGAGAGCCCTTGATTGTACTCTTCGCCACCGGTCGCGTCGGTATGGCCGGCGACCACGAAGGTCGAGCCCTTGAGCGCCGGATCGGACAAGGCCTTGCCGAGCGCCTGCACCGAGGCCATCGAGGCCTTGGCGATGTCGGCCGAGTTGTAGTCGAACTGGATCTCCAGGTCGATTTTCGGCTTGGTGGCGGCGAGTTCCGCAATCTGCTCGCGCTCGCCCGTCGAAAGCGAACGGGTCGAGCGGTTGCGTACGGTGTTCAGGAAAGTCGCTTCCTTGGCCTGCGCCGTCGTGTCGGCCTGCGGACCGACGGACAGGCCGCGGGTCGCCGGCTTGGGCTTCAGTGCATCCAGGATTTGGTTGGTGGAGACATTGTTGTCGCCGGCCAGTGCCAGGCCTGCCGTCATCGACAGCGCGGCGGAGAGAGTAATCGCCTTCAGTCCAAAAAACTTATCGAAACGGGTCATTGTCGTATCCTCGTTGTTACGCCTGATAGCGATTTGATGCTGCGAGCATAGGGCAGGTTCAAATGCCCTGACGTGATGCGGGTCACATTCACCAACGGTCGGAATCTCACGCGCATCTTAGCGCCCCAGCCGGGCGGCATCCATGCATGTTCGGCCAGTGGCACGGGCCTACCACTGGGAGGGAGCGCTGCCGCACTCGTCATCGGAAGTAGAGTGCAGAGCAAACCCGCCTTCTCGAACAGTTTCGGCGACTGGCTGGTCTCGGGGCCGTAGCGGGTACAATCTCCCTGCCATTGCTCGTCACCGGCCGTTTATTGCCCGCTGCGTCAGCAGCCCGAAAAGCAACCGTCGCAGCGTCTCTCAGCTCGGTTCGAGCAGCAGAAATCCCCGAGTGATCCAGATCACTGTGCATCGTTGTGAACTGGATCAGATTGCTCCCATCAGATCGGGTCAGTCGGATCCGATGGCAGCGAAGAAGTTTGGTCAGGGGAGAATGATCATGCGCTTCTTGATCGCAGCATTTCAATCGCAACATTTCTGCTCAGCGGCAGCGCGGCCTTGGCCGACAAGCGCGTTGCCTTCGTAGTCGGCAACGCCGCTTACGAGAATGTCCCGCAGCTTCCCAACCCGGCGATCGATTCCAAGGCAATCGCCAGGGTGCTGCGCAATATCGGCTTCGATGTCGTCGCGGGCTCCAATCTCACCCGCGACGCCTTGACGGCAAAGCTAGGATAGTCCTTCCAACACCACCCGCAATCTTTCGGCCGGGATCGATCCCGCGGCCTTCACCGAAGAAGCCAACCAGGTCTCCGAAGACCAGATCGGTCTGGACAAGAGCCAGCGCCGCGACGTGCAGCGCCGTCTCGCCGGGCTCGGCTTCGACATCAAGGCGACGGGAAAGTTCGACGACGAGACTCGTTCCGTATTGAAGCGGTGGCAGGCGGCACGTGGCTATCCCGCGACCGGTTATCTGAACAAGCTCCAGCACAAGGCTCTGCTGTCAGAGATCGTTTCGACCCGCGCGGCTTCCTCCGAGCAGGCGGACGACGAGCCGGCGCGTCGCCGTTCCACCGGCGGTGGCG
>NZ_JALBGZ010000021.1:0-27619 GCF_023006515.1 Bradyrhizobium sp. PRIMUS42 | reverse complement strand
GATGGGCATCGCGCTGATCGCGCTTTATCAGCCCCCGCCTGCAACGACCGCCAGCGCGGTCGGCTCTAGCCGGCTCGATCCCCTGGCGCTGCTGGCGGTGATCGTCGCGGGCATGATCTGGGGTCTCTATAATGTCGGCTTCGCGATGATCTTCTCGTTCGGTCCGTCGCTGCTGGCCGAGCGCGGCTGGAGCATTGCGGCGGCGGGATCGGCGATCAGCCTCGTGATGTGGCTGTCGGTGATCTCGGTGCCGGCGGGCGGCTATCTGGCCGATCGGTTCAAACGGCCGCTGGTGCTGGCGAGCGCGGCCAGCCTCATGGTGGCCGGACTGCTGGCCTGGCTGACCCGGTCCGACGCCGTGATCATGATCCTCATCCTGGTCGGCCTGATCGGCGGCCATCCGGCCGGCCCGATCATGAGCCTGGCCGCCCGCGTGCTCGCGCCGGAGACAAGGGCGATCGGGATGGGCGTGTTCTACACACTCTTCTATGCCGCGATGATGCTGGGCCCGGCGGGGGCGGGCCGGCTCGCCAAATCGGCCGGGAGTGCCGCGGTCGCGCTCGACGTCGGCGCACTGACGGTGCTGGCCTGCCCGCCCTTGATGTGGCTTTTCGAGCGCATCGTGTCTGTCCGCTGCCGCATCCAATCCTAACGTGGCATTAACCCTATGCACCTTAGGGTCGTCCCGGACTCCGCCCGGGCGGGGGGTCGGGTGTTGAAAATGGCGTTGGCGAACAAAAAATTTCTTCCGGCCGCCGAGGAGCGTCGGCGTTTCCAGCGGGTGAAAGTGCACCTGCTCGGCCGTTACATGCTGCCCGATCGCCGCGAATTCCCCTGCCAGGTGATCAACATGTCGCCGGGCGGGCTGGCACTGCTGGCCCCCGGCATCGGCAATGTCGGCGACCGCGTGGTCGCCTATCTCGATCATATCGGCCGGGTCGAGGGCAAGATCACCCGCATCATCGACAACGGCTTCGCCATGACGATCGGTGCCACGCCCAGGAAGCGTGACAAGCTCGCGGCCCAGCTGACCTGGCTCGCCAACCGCGACATCCTCAACCTGCCCGAGGATCGCCGCCACGACCGTATCGTGCCGCGCAACCCGATCGCCGTGCTGACCCTCGAGGACGGCACCAAGATGACCTGCCGCATCATCGATCTCTCGCTGTCGGGCGCCGCGATCGCCGCGGAGAACCGGCCGCCGCTGAAATCGACGGTTTTGCTCGGCCGGGTCCAGGGCCGCGTGGTCCGAAACCTCGAAGACGGCTTCGCCCTGGAATTCGTCCACGCGCAGCCGATCGAGACACTCGAAGAGAGCGTTACCGCGCGGTAAAGCGCGACGACGCCAAAACCGCTGCATTTCCAGCCTCGAAGGCGGCCTCCGCGATGCGGACGCCGCCTTTTTCATGCGTGGTGAGAGGCCCCACGCGGGTTAACGCGCGGCCCGTTTGCGCATGGAAACGGCGCTGCGCCAGCATTTCCGCGTTAATCGATAAAATTTGAATCAATTGCAGTTGTTTCAAATTTTATGAGAATTCGATTCAAGTATAGATCGAATTCGCCGCGCCTTTTACTTGTATTCGTCTCGACTTGACTTGGTTGACTTAGCGGCAACTCAAAAGCTCCATGCGAAATGTGGTCCCAACAAGAAACGGGGGCCGCAATGTTTGACTTCAGGGGACAGGGGAAGCGGCTGGCGCTGGCCGCCATGCTCTTCGGGATCAGCGCGACAGCGCAGGCCGGCGAAAGCCGTCTGCTCTACGCGAGCCTCGGCGACACCACGCGTGCGCCGATCGGCTGGGTCGAGTTCTGTGCGGACAATACCGCCCAGTGCCAGGGCGCACCGACGCAGGCCCGCGACATCGTGATGTCGCAGGCCGCATGGCGCGACCTCGTCAAGGTCAATCGCTGGGTCAACGAGACCGTCAAGCCTTTGACCGACCAGGAGCACTGGGGCGTGATCGAGAAATGGTCGCTGCCGACCGACGGCTACGGCGATTGTGAAGACTACGTGCTGTTGAAGCGCAAGATGCTGATCGATGCCGGATGGCCGCGCGAGGCCCTGCTCATCACCGTCGTGCGCGACAAGAAGGGCGAAGGACACGCGGTGCTGACGGTGAAGACCGACAAGGGCGAGTTCGTTCTCGACAATCAGAACGAGAACGTCGTTGCCTGGACCGAGACCGGCTACCGCTTCGTCAAGCGCCAGTCGCAGAGCGATCCCAACATCTGGGTCTCGCTCGGCGATACCAGACCGGCGGTCTCCACCGCCAGCGCAAGAGATTAGGAACGAGACAAGGAGTTACGCGACCCGGTCACATCCCCACCCCTCCCCGTCCCAGACCGGTTCGCGCGCGCCCAGCCATCCCCCAATGGCTGGGCGCAACTTTTTTGAGGGGTCGTATCTCGAAGGCGGTGCAGCGCGCGCTTTAATCTGCAAGGCTTTCAGGCAAGATCGACCCTGGCTCGCTGTCCTTGCCCGGATCAAGCATCTTTGTGAGATCCGATACAGCGTCGCCGACCACAAGCCGCGTAGCTCGCACGGATATCGGAGGAGAACCGAACATCCTCGAATAGGCGCGCGAGAATGCGGCAGCGCTGCCAAAACCCACACGACGAGCCACCGCCTTCACCTGCCCGCCTCGCATCAGCTCCCGTTGCCCCAGCATCAGGCGCCAAACGTTGAGATAGGCCGCGGGCGTCGTGCCGAGGATCCTGGGAAAGACCTCCATGAATCGGCTGCGCGACATGCCGCTGATTTCGGCGAGTTGCTCGACAGTCCAGGATCGCGCCGGCTCATCATGCATCGCCACGATCGCCCGGTGCAGAGCGGGATGCGACAGGCCGGCAAGAAGACCCGGCTTCGTCGTACCCGCATCGATCGCCTCCCGCAGCACGAGCAGCACGATCAACTCGCAGAGCCGGTTCAGCGCGACGCGCTGGCCGCAGCGATTGCCGTACCCTTCGGTCACGAAGATACTGACCAAGGCCTGCAAGGTCGGGCGGCCCTCGAGATCGATCTCCACCGTTTCAGGCAGGGCATTCATCAACGGGTTCGCCGCACCGCCAAAATCGACCATTGCGGCGACGAGCAAGTCGGGCTCGGACCGGTTGTCGGCCATGGCGTAGAGGACCACTCGCTCGGCCACGCCAGCCTGGCCGGTCACGACAAGATTGGCCGCCGCGCCCACCGTGCCTGGCGAGACCATTGCGACCGACAGGTCAAAAGCTTCGAGGAAGGCGGCCAGGCGATCGCGCTTGGGTCTTTCAGGACTTTCGATCATGTAAACCGGATATTTCATATCCGGCAGTGTGACAAAGAGAGCTGGTTCTCGCAACCGGCCGGAAATGGCCAACTAGCCCAACTGGAGTCCTCATGCTCACTCCCCGACAAAAGGCGCCGGATCTGTCGGTCGAAACGCTCGGCCGCGGCCGCTTCGATCTTGCCGAGGAAGCGCCACAGCGGTTCACGCTGATCTGCTTCTACCGCGGCCTGCATTGCCCGATCTGCGCCAACTACCTCAAGGAGCTGGAACGCCATACGCCGGCCTTCGCCGCGCGCGGCGTCACGACGATCGCGATCAGCTCCGACAACGAGGAGCGCGCGCGGTCGATGGCCGAGAAGGTTGGCGCCTCGGAGCTGCGTTTCGGCTATGGACTTAGCCTTGCCAAAGCGCGCGAATGGGGCCTCTACATTTCCGCCTCGCGCGGCATGACGTCGATTGGCATTGAGGAGCCTGCGCTGTTCTCCGAGCCCGGCGTCTTCCTGATCCGCCCCGACAAGACCATCTATTATCTCTCGGTTCAGTCGATGCCGTTCGTGCGGCCGAACTTCGGTGAGATGGTTCAGACGCTCGACTTCGTCATCAAGAACGACTATCCGGCGCGGGGTGAATTCACCGGCGCGGTTTGAGAGTGAGGGCCGAATTTCGGGAGCGGGGCCCCAGCCTCGCCTCACTCCGCGGCTTCGAGATCGGCCGGCTTCTCGATGCCGCCGAGTGGCGCGACCGCCGGGCCATTGAGCGCGGTGCCGTCGGGTGCGAACTGCGACCCATGACAGGGACAACCCCAACACTGCTCCAGCGAATTCCAGTGCACGACGCAGCCGAGATGGGTGCAGCTGGCCGAGTGCAGATGCAGGCGTCCATTGCGGTCCCGGCAAGCCGCGATCTTCTTCAGGCCGCTGCGGACAAGCCGCTCCTCGCCGGGCCGCAGCCGTTCGACGCACGCGATCGCGCTCGCCGCAAGATACTCCGCAAAATTCTTCAGCGGCGTGATGTTCTCGCTGATGAACTCGCCGATGTTCTTCTGAATCTTTCGCGACGGGGCGTAGATCTCTTCCCACGGGCTCGCGCCCGTCGCAGTTGCGCGCCGGGATCACAGGGACATAGATCCGGGCCGAGGAGGCCAGCCCCGGAACCAGCAGCAGCGGGGTGGTCTGGTCCATTATTGCCTCGCAAGCCCCCAGAATTGCCGGAAATTGTGCGGCCGAGCTTAAGTGCCGGAGACGGGCTGTCAAATATGCAAAAACGCATGTGAATCGGGCCTCTCCCGCTTTGACGGCGGCGCTCGCGGGGACTATGAAACGCGCTCATGACACAACATGACAACGATCCCGCTTGGCCGGACCACAAACCGACCGCGCTCCTCGTGCTTGCCGACGGCACGGTGCTCGAAGGCTTTGGTCTCGGCGCCGAAGGCCACGCCGTCGGTGAGGTCTGCTTCAACACCGCAATGACCGGCTATGAGGAGATCCTCACCGATCCCTCCTATGCCGGCCAGCTCATCACCTTCACCTTCCCGCATATCGGCAATGTCGGTACCAACGAGGAAGACATCGAGACGGTGAACATGGCGGCAACGCCGGGTGCGCGCGGCGTGATCCTGCGCACCGCCATCACCGATCCCTCGAACTATCGCGCCACCAAGCATCTCGATCAGTGGCTGAAGGCGCGCGGCATCATCGGCCTCTCCGGCATCGACACCCGCGCCCTGACCGCGCTGATCCGCAGCAAGGGCATGCCCAATGCCGTGATCGCGCATTCCAAGACCGGCGAGTTCGACCTGCACGGCCTGAAGGAAGAAGCGCGCGAATGGCCGGGCCTCGAGGGCATGGACCTCGTGCCGATGGTCACCTCGGGCCAGCGCTTCACCTGGGACGAGACGCCCTGGCTGTGGGACAAGGGCTTTGGCCGTCAGGACAAGCCGGAATTCAACGTCGTCGCCATCGACTATGGCATCAAGCGCAACATTTTGCGCCTGCTCGCCGGCGTCGGCTGCAAGGTGACGGTGGTGCCGGCGACGACCTCGTCCGACGACATTTTGGCGATGAAGCCGGACGGCGTGTTCCTGTCGAACGGTCCGGGCGATCCGGCGGCGACCGGAAAATATGCCGTGCCCGTGATCCGGGACGTGATCAAGTCGGGCACGCCGACCTTCGGCATCTGTCTCGGCCACCAGATGCTTGGCCTTGCCGTCGGCGCCAAGACCAAGAAGATGCATCAGGGCCATCACGGCGCCAATCATCCCGTCAAGGACGAGACCACCGGCAAGGTCGAGATCACCTCGATGAATCACGGCTTTGCGGTGGACGAGACGACGCTGCCGAAGGGCGCGACGCAGACCCACATCTCGCTGTTCGACGGCTCCAATTGCGGTATCCAGCTCGACGGCAAGCCGGTGTTCTCGGTGCAGTACCACCCCGAGGCTTCACCTGGCCCGCGCGACTCGCACTATCTGTTCCAGCGCTTCGCTGATCTAATGCGGCAGAAGAAGAGCGCGTAAGACGCGCTTGCTTGCAACCACTTCCACGACAAAAGCCCGGGCTCGCCCCGGGCTTTTGCGTCATTCCGGGGCGCGCGCCGCGCGAGCCCGGAATCCCTGGGGCACCGGACTCTGCTGCACAATGGATTCCGGGCTCGACGCTACGCGTCGCCCCGGCATGACGATGGAGCGAGGAACGCCGCCTCACGCCCCTCGTTGATCCCTGCTACATTCGCGCAGGAGCCCCACCATGTCGGTCGTCCGCGACAAGGCCGAGCCGCTCGCCATCGTGTTCGAGGACGACGGCCTTACGCCAAACAACATCCTTCCGTTCCTGGTCTACCAGGGCGCGGTGAAGCTCGATCCGAAGCGGCCGGAAGAGACGATCGAAGACTTGTTCGAAGCGAACGGCTGGGGCGGCACGTGGCGCAACGGCGTGTTCGACTATCTGCATTATCACGCGACGGTGCATGAGGTGCTCGGTGTCGCGCGCGGGAGTGCACGGGTTCGCTTCGGCGGCGATCACGGCCAGGAGCTCCAGATCAAGGCCGGCGACGTCGCGATCCTGCCCGCCGGCACCGGGCATCAATGCATCCAGGCGAGCGACGATTTCTGCGTGATCGGCGCCTATCCGCCGGGCGCGAAGATGGAGATCACAAGGGCGACGCCGGACAACCATGCCAAGGCGCTGAAGACGATTCCGCAAGTGGCGCTGCCGCCAGCCGATCCGGTGACGGGGAAGGATGGCGCGATGATGAGGCTGTGGCGGTAGCCAAGAGGACGGTGCCGTAGGGTGGGCAAAGCGGAGCGTGCCCACGCATTTTTGCGATCGAGAGTGATGGTGGGCACGGAGCGCGAAGAGCGCGCCTTTGCCCACCCTACGACATCCGGGCTACGCCTCGTTGCCGCCTTCCTGGCGGGTGGCTTCGAACAGGAACCAGGTGCGGCGCTCGGTTTCGTCGATGAAATTTTCCAGGATGCTGGCGCTGGCGACATCGCCGGCGTCGTCGCAAACGTCGTGTGCTTTGCGCATCGCAGCGGCGACGTGCTTGTTGTCCTGCATCAGCTCGCGCAGCATCTCGCGGGGCGGGACGTAGTCCTCGTTGTTGTCCTTGATGGTCTGGAGCTTTGCGACCTGGCCGATCGACTTCAGCGTGGTGCCGCCGATCTTGCGGACGCGCTCGGCAAGCTGATCGGTGGTGGCGAAGATCTGGTCCGACTGTTCGTCGAGCAGCAGATGGTAGTCCCGGAAGTGACGCCCGCTGATGTGCCAGTGGAAATTCTTGGTCTTCAGATACAGCGCGAAGGCGTCGGCCAAAAGCACGTTGAGCGCCTCCGAGACCTTCTTGACCCCGTCGGGAGACAGATCGGTGGGGGTATCGAGATCGGGGGAGACCTTGTTGTTGGTTTTGCTCACGGGAGACCTTCCTGTTAGGACGCGGACATTGACGGCGCGCCGTCGCACCCCTAACGCAAGGCGGACAGCGCTGGTTCCTTTCGCGGAACCGTTTGGCCGGGACCCTCGAATACCATGGACGATTGGATCGATTATTACGACTCCACGCATACGATCTATGTCAGCAAGCTGCATCGCGACTTGCACTTCCAGATCATCGCGCGGGACATCGTCGGCTACATCTCCTCGCCGGACGCTACGGTGCTGGACTATGCCTGCGGCGAGGCGCTGTCGGCGAGCCAGGTGGCCGCTAGTTGCGGCAAGCTGATCCTTGCCGAGCCTGCGCCCGGCGTGCGCGGCCGGCTGATCGCGCGGTTTGCTCCGAACACCAGGATCCGCGTCCGCTCGCTCGACGACGTCCGCAACATGCAGGACCAGTCGATCGACCTCGTGGTGATGAACTCGGTCGCGCAATACATGGCGCCGGACGAGCTCGATGCCGCGCTCCTCAACATCCACCGCATCCTGAAGCCCTCCGGCAAGCTGGTGCTGGGAGACATCCTCCAGCCCAATGTCGGCATGTTCAGGGACGTCATGGCGCTGCTCGGCTTCGGCCTGCGCCACGGCTTCCTGAAGGACGCGCTGATCGGGCTGATCAGCACCGCGCTGTCGGATTACCGTCACCTGCGCACGCGCATCGGACTGCAGCGCTACAGCGAGGACGAGATCACCGCCAAGCTGAGGGCGGCCGGGTTCGCGGTCCAGCGCGCTCACACCAATATCGGCCACAATCGCTGGCGCATGACCTTCGTCGCGCGGCCGCCTCTGGTTCGTTAAGCATAACAATTAGCCGTTGTAGCTTGCCGCACTGCAATCGGTCATGATCGCCTCGGCCCGGTGGCGGAAGCGTCTACGCGAGGGCGGTGCAACGCTCTACATCCTGGTTCAAATCCAGGCCGGGTCTCCACGCTTCGCCCCTTCGGGGCTACGCGTGGCGCGGCCACGCCCCCCGAGCAGCCCACCCTCCCCTAACCGGTCAAAATTGCCGGTTGATGGGCGTTTTTCGGGGTTTCGCCGCCCCAAAAACTGGTCTAAGACCCACCCGCGCGCGAGGGAGACCACCGCGCTCTCGGCCAAAGGGACGCGCAGCAGCGCGCCCTTTTTTTGTGCCCAAATTCCAGTCCGGCGAGAGTTGATGCCCAAACGTACAGACATCACCACCATCCTGATCATCGGCGCCGGTCCCATCGTGATCGGCCAGGCCTGCGAGTTCGACTATTCGGGCACCCAGGCGGTGAAGACGCTGAAGGAAGAGGGCTACCGCATCGTCCTCGTCAATTCCAACCCGGCCACCATCATGACCGACCCGGAATTGGCCGATGCGACCTATATCGAGCCGATCACGCCCGAGATCGTCGCGAAAATCATCGAGAAGGAACGTCACGTCATCCCCGGCGGCTTCGCGCTGCTGCCGACCATGGGCGGCCAGACCGCGCTGAACTGCGCGCTGTCGCTGCGCCGCCAGGGCACGCTGGAAAAGTTCGACGTTGAGATGATCGGCGCGACCGCCGATGCCATCGACAAGGCCGAGGACCGCCAGCTCTTCCGCGAGGCCATGACGAAGATCGGGCTCGAGACGCCGAGGTCGCGGCTCGCCAACGCCTCCGCCCTAAAGAAGTCTTTCCGCGACAAACACCAGGCCGAACGCGAGAAGCTGTCGGGCGCCGCCCTCGAAGAGCACGATCGGCAATGGACGCTGGGCGAAGGTGACCGCCGCAAGCGCTACCAGGAATACGCCTTCGGCCAGGCCATGATGGCGCTGTCCGAGATCGGCCTGCCCGCGATCATCCGCCCCTCCTTTACGATGGGCGGTACCGGCGGCGGCATTGCCTACAACAAGGAAGAATTCCTCGACATCATCGAGCGCGGCCTCGACGCATCTCCCACCAACGAAGTGCTGATTGAAGAATCCGTGCTCGGCTGGAAAGAGTACGAGATGGAGGTGGTGCGCGACAAGAAAGACAATTGCATCATCGTCTGCTCGATCGAGAACCTCGATCCGATGGGCGTGCACACCGGCGATTCCATCACGGTGGCGCCGGCGCTGACGCTGACCGACAAAGAATACCAGATCATGCGCGACGCCTCGCTGGCGGTGCTGCGCGAGATCGGCGTCGAGACCGGCGGCTCCAACGTGCAGTTCGGCGTCAATCCCGAGGACGGCCGCATGGTCGTGATCGAGATGAATCCGCGCGTGTCGCGCTCCTCCGCGCTGGCCTCGAAGGCGACAGGCTTTCCGATCGCCAAGGTCGCCGCCAAGCTCGCGGTCGGCTACACGCTCGACGAGATCGCCAACGACATCACCGGCGGCGCCACGCCGGCCTCGTTCGAGCCGACGATCGACTACGTCGTCACCAAGGTGCCGCGCTTCGCCTTCGAGAAGTTCCCGGGCGCCTCGACCACGCTGACCACGTCGATGAAGTCGGTCGGCGAAGTCATGGCGATCGGCCGCACCTTCCAGGAAAGCCTGCAGAAGGCGTTGCGCGGACTCGAGACCGGATTGACCGGCCTCGACGAGATCGAGATCGAGGGTCTCGGCCGCGACGACGACAAGAACGCAATCCGGGCCGCGCTCGGCACGCCGACGCCGAACCGGCTGCTCCAGGTCGCCCAGGCCATGCGGCTCGGCTGGTCGAACGAGGAGATCTTCAACTCCTGCAAGATCGACCCGTGGTTCCTCGGCGAGATGCGCGGCATCGTCGACATGGAGGAGAAGGTCCGGAAGAACGGCCTGCCCGGCAACGCCTTCGGCATGCGCACGCTGAAGGCCATGGGCTTCTCCGACGCGCGTCTCGCAGTGCTCGCCGAGACGACGGAGGCCGAGGTGACCGCGAAGCGCCACGCGCTCGGCGTTCGCCCGGTCTACAAGCGGATCGACACCTGCGCGGCCGAGTTCGCCTCGCCCACCGCCTATATGTACTCGACCTATGAGGCGCCGTTTGCGGGCGCGCCCGCGGACGAGAGCACGCCGTCCGACAAGAAGAAGGTCATCATTCTCGGCGGCGGCCCCAACCGCATCGGCCAGGGCATCGAGTTCGACTATTGCTGCTGTCACGCCTGCTTCGCGCTGCACGACGCCGGCTACGAATCCATCATGGTCAATTGCAACCCGGAGACGGTGTCGACCGACTACGACACCGCCGACCGGCTCTATTTCGAGCCGCTCACCGCCGAAGACGTGCTGGAGATCATCGCCAAGGAACGCAGCAAGGGCACGCTGCACGGCGTGATCGTGCAGTTCGGCGGCCAGACCCCGCTCAAGCTCGCGCGCGCCCTGGAAGCCGCCGAAGTGCCGATCCTCGGCACCTCGCCTGATGCCATCGACCTTGCCGAGGATCGTGACCGCTTCAAGCGGGTGCTCGACAAGCTCCGCCTCAAGCAGCCGAAGAACGGCATCGCCTATTCGGTCGAACAGGCGCGCCTGGTCGCAACCGATCTCGGCCTGCCGCTGGTGGTGCGCCCCTCCTACGTGCTCGGCGGCCGCGCGATGCAGATCATCCGCGAGGAGAACCAGCTCAGCGATTACCTGCTCGGCACGCTGCCGGAGCTGGTGCCGGCCGACGTCAAGGCGCGCTATCCGAACGACAAGACCGGGCAGATCAACACCGTGCTCGGCAAGAACCCGCTGCTGTTCGACCGTTATCTGTCTGATGCCACCGAGATCGACGTCGACTGCCTCTGCGACGGCAAGGACACGTTCATCGTCGGCATCATGGAGCATATCGAGGAAGCCGGCATCCATTCCGGCGACAGCGCCTGCTCGCTGCCGCCGCACTCGCTCGATGGGAAGATGATCGAGGAGCTGGAGCGGCAGACCCGCGAGCTCGCGCTCGGCCTCGACGTGGTCGGCCTGATGAACGTGCAATACGCCATCAAGGACGGCGAGATCTACGTGCTCGAGGTCAATCCGCGCGCCTCGCGCACCGTGCCCTTCGTCGCCAAGGTGGTCGGCACGCCGGTCGCTAAGATCGCCGCGCGCGTCATGGCCGGCGAGAAGCTCGCCGATTTCAAGCTGAAGAAGGCGCAGCTCAAGCATGTCGGCGTCAAGGAATCGGTGTTTCCGTTCGCGCGCTTCCCCGGCGTCGACACGGTGCTCGGCCCCGAGATGCGCTCGACCGGCGAGGTCATGGGCATCGACCGCTCGTTTGCGGTGGCGTTCGCCAAGAGCCAGCTCGGCGGCGGCACGCGAGTACCGCGCAAGGGCACGGTGTTCGTCTCCGTGCGTGAAAGCGACAAGACGCGTATCGCCGAAGCGGTTCGCGAATTGCATTCACTCGGATTCAAGGTGCTGGCGACCTCGGGCACCCAGCGCTTCCTGACCGATCAGGGCATCCCGACCGAGAAGGTGAACAAGGTGCTGGAGGGCCGGCCGCACATCGTCGACGCCATCACCAATGGCGACGTCCAGCTCGTCTTCAACACCACCGAAGGCCCGCAGGCGCTGGCCGACAGCCGTTCGCTGCGGCGCGCGGCCCTCTTGCATAAAGTGCCGTATTACACCACTCTTTCCGGGGCCGTGGCGGCCGCGCAGGGCATCCGCGCCTATTTGGGCGGGGACCTTGAGGTTCGTACCCTGCAGAGCTACTTTTCGGAAACCTGATCGCTAGCGGCAGCGACGCTTCCGCTAAGTGATTGGCAATGAAGCCACAATGGCCGGAGGAACTGATCCGGCCAGGTGGTGGTTCTGTTCCGGCGCCAGACCCACAAACTCCCGGTGGGCGCGTGTTCAGGCCCGGGAATACCGACGAATCAAGGTTGCCGCGCCCTCGGTCTTTGTGGGGGCGCGCAGCTGAAGGACGAGAGAAGAGATGGAAAAGGTTCCGATGACCCAGGCCGGCTTTGTCGCGCTCGGGGAAGAATTGAAGAAGCGCCAGTCGGAAGATCGTCCGCGGATCATCGAGCATATCGCCGAGGCGCGCTCGCACGGAGACCTGTCGGAGAACGCGGAATATCATGCCGCGAAGGAAGAGCAGTCCCACAATGAAGGCCGCATCGCCGAGCTCGAGGACAAGCTCGCGCGCGCCGACATCATCGACATCTCGAAACTGTCCGGCGACACCATCAAGTTCGGCGCCACCGTGACCTTGGTCGACGAGGACACCGAGAAGAAGACGGTGTGGCAGATCGTCGGCGAGGTCGAGGCCGACGCCAAGAAGGGCCGCATCTCCATCACCTCGCCGCTCGCGCGCGCGCTGATCGGCAAGAAGAAGGGCTCGACCGTCGAGGTCAATGCACCCGGCGGCGCCAAGGCGTATGAGATTACCAAGGTGGAGTGGCGGTAAGGATTTGCCGCTGCACGTGATGAGATTTCGAAAAGGCCGCGCACTGCGCGGCCTTTTTTGTATCGGCATGTTGCCTGCGTGAGTGGACACGCGCTCTCACCGCGCGTCATTGCGAGGAGCGAAGCGACGAAGCAATCCAGACTGCCTCTGCGGAAAGATTCTGGATTGCTTCGCTGCGCTCGCAATGACGGTGTTTTGTTGCGAGCCCCACTCCATCACCGTCACCCTGAGGTGCTCGCCTCTTCGGCGAGCCTCGAAGGGCGACGGCCCCGCTGCGGCCGCATTTCGACCGCTCATCCTTCGAGGCTCCCCATCGGGCGCTTTGCGCCCGATGCCTCGCACCTCAGGATGACGGGACTGGCAGGACGCTTGGAGAGGCTACCGCCGCCCCTTCACGTCCAGCGGCACGGCGGCTTCATACTTCGAGTTATGCAGCACCAGAGAGGTCCGCACGTTGCGCACGTGGGGGGCGGCGGTCAGGTGGGTGACGAAATCCTGGAAGGTCGCCATATCAGGCGCGACGCATTTGAGGATGAAATCGACCTCGCCCGACAGCATCCAGCACTCCCGCACCAGGGGCTCGGCACGGACGAACTCCTCGAAGGCGCGCAAATCCGCCTCGGCCTGGCTCGACAGGTGCACGGCGGCGAACACGGTGACGTCGAAGCCGAGCTTGCGGGCGTCCAGCAGGCCCCGGTAGCCGTGGATGTAGCCCTCCTCCTCCAGCGCGCGGACGCGGCGCAGGCAGGGCGGCGGCGAGATGCCGACGCGCTTGGCCAGCTCGACATTCGTGATTCGACCGTCGGCCTGAATCTCGGTGAGAATTTTCAGGTCGATCTCGTCTAGGTTCCGCGACACGTGATTGGAACTCCTGGCCTTTGCGGCGGTATTGAGTGACTTATCGCAATCCTCATAGCCCAGTCCGCGCCGTCAGCGCAATTTTATTGCGCGTGCAGCGCAATCGACTTTTGTTCCCTGTTGGAAAAATCCGCCGAGAGGGAATGCAATTCTTGCATAGCTCACCAGAAGGCTTAGATTAGCTCTGATATTTCAGCGCCTCCGCGAGGCCTCCCGGCACGTTCCGCGCCCGCGCTGCAAATCCCCCGTGAAAGGCGTCCATCGAAATGTCCGCTCCTGTTCATGCAAAGGTCGTCATTATTGGCTCCGGTCCGGCCGGTTACACTGCGGCGATCTACGCCGCGCGGGCCATGCTGGAGCCGATTCTGATCCAGGGCATCCAGGCGGGCGGCCAGCTCACCATCACCACCGACGTCGAGAACTATCCGGGCTTCGCCGACGTGATCCAGGGCCCCTGGCTGATGGAGCAGATGGAGAAGCAGGCGGTCCATGTCGGCACCAGGATCGTCTCCGACCTCGTCACCAAGCTGGAGACTGCGCAGCGGCCGTTCCGCCTCACCTGCGACAGCGGCGACGTCTATCTCGCCGACACCGTGGTTCTCGCCACCGGCGCGCAAGCGCGCTGGCTCGGGCTGCCGTCCGAAGTCAAATTCCAGGGCGGCGGCGTGTCGGCCTGCGCCACCTGCGACGGCTTCTTTTACCGCAACAAGGAGGTCGTGGTGGTCGGCGGCGGCAATACCGCGGTCGAGGAAGCCCTGTACCTCACCAACCACGCCTCGCAGGTCACCATCGTGCATCGCCGCGATCACTTCCGCGCCGAGCGCATCCTGCAGGAACGGCTGTTCAAGCACCCGAAGATCAAGGTGATCTGGGACTCCGCGGTCGACGAGATCTGCGGCACCGAGAACCCGAACAAGGTCACCCATGTCCGCCTGAAGAACGTCAAGACCGGCGCGCTCACGGACGTGAAGACCGACGGCATCTTCATCGCCATCGGCCATGCGCCGGCGACCGAGCTCATCAAAGACCAGATCAAGCTGAAACCCTCGGGCTATGTCGAGGTCGCCCCGAACTCGACCGCCACCTCGGTGCCCGGCCTGTTCGCCGCCGGCGACGTCGCCGATGAGACCTATCGCCAGGCCGTGACGGCCGCAGGCCTCGGCTGCATGGCAGCGCTCGAGGCCGAACGTTTCTTGGCCCTGCGCGCCAGCGAGCGCGCGGCAGCGGAATAAAGATCATGCCTCGAACACGCGACGGATTTACGGATATGGACTGGGACAAGCTGAAGGTGTTTCACGCAGCGGCGGAAGCTGGCAGCTTCACGCATGCGGGCGAGCAGCTCGGCCTGTCGCAATCGGCGGTGTCGCGCCAGGTCTCGGCGCTGGAGCAGGAGCTTTCGGTCTCGCTGTTCCACCGCCACGCCCGCGGCCTGATCCTCACCGAGCAGGGCGACCTGCTGTTCCGCACCGCGCATGACGTGTTCATGCAGCTCCAGGCGGCGCGCGCGAAACTCACTGACAGCCGCGAGCGGCCGAGCGGCGACCTCAAGATCACCACCACGCCCGGCGTCGGCATCAACTGGCTGATCCCGCGGCTCGGCGAGTTCACCGCGCTCTATCCGGAGATCCGCATCTCGCTGATCGTCACCGACGAGGAACTCGATTTGTCGATGCGCGAGGCTGATGTCGCGATCCGCACCCGCAAGCCGACGCAGCCGGATCTCATCCAGCGCAAGCTGTTCGCGATGGGCTTCCACGCCTATTGCTCGCCGGAATACATCAAGCGCTTCGGCACGCCGCGCACGCTGGAGGAGCTCGACTCCCACCGCATCATCACGCTCGCAGACGGCAACTTCGCGCCGCATCTGCAGAACCGCAACTGGCTGGTCGAAGCCGGGCGCAACGGCTCGGGTCCGCGCGAAGCCTATTTCAGGGTGAACAACATCCTCGGTCTCGTGCGCGCCTGTCAGCAGGGCCTCGGCATCGCCGCGCTGCCCGACTACCTGGTCGAGGAACAGAGCAAACTCGTGCAGCTGTTCGGCGAATCGGATTCGATCCAGCTCGACACGTATTTTGTCTATCCCGAGGAGTTGAAGACGGTCGCGCGCGTGCAGGTGTTCCGCGACTTCGTGGTCAGCAAGGCGCAGCGCTGGCCGTCCTGATTTCCGCATGACTGACATGCGGCCTCGGCGGTTGCTGCAGGACGCTCGTCAAGCTCATACTGTTTGCACGCTGAGCCTTCGCGTTGCGCATTTGTCCCCCTCCTCCAGTGGCGCGGGAGTTCAGTAATCCCTCTTGGAAGGTGATTGTGTCGGCCTCACGTGGCCAATACCTTAAGCCGGGCTCGTTCGAGCCCGGCTTTTTTTCACTTCAATCGGCATTCGCCTTCCGCGTGTATTGACAGTTCCAGGCATACCCCGCATCATTTGCAAATGATCACGAAGTCGTGCGCAGCAATCGCGAAAAAAGGCCCCCATCCCGGGGCCTCGGATTTTTGCGCGCACTAGCTAAGCTTCGTCATCGCTGCAAATCCCGAAAACCCCGCCGCCTGGACGGGGTTTTTTCATGTGCCCTCCGTCTCAGGTTTTTTCCCGAGAAGGAGATGGAAACATGACTGGTCTACAGGAACAACTGCACGGGCTGTGGCTGCCGCTGGTGACGCCGTTTCAGGGCGGCGCGCTCGACGAGCGGTCGTTGCGGCGGCTGACGCGGCACTACAGCGCGCAAGGCATCGACGGCTTCATCCTGGGGGCGACCTCCGGTGAAGGCATGACGCTGCGCGAGGCCGAGCTCGAACGTCTCGTTGCCATCGTGCGCGACGAGATGGCGGCGGGCCGCCGCAACGTTCCGGTCTGCCTCGGGCTGTCAGGCGCCGACACCTCGCGACTGAAGGAACGTCTCGACGAGACCGCGGACTGGCCGATCGACGGTTATCTGATCGCGAGCCCTTATTATGTGCGGCCCTCGCAGCGCGGGCTGCTGGCGCATTTCGAGACGCTCGCCGATCACGCCGCCTGGCCGCTCGCGCTCTACAACATTCCCTATCGCACCGCGGTGAACATCACCAACCAGACCATGCTGCGGCTCGCCGAGCATCAGAATATCGTGGGCTTGAAGGATTGCGGCGCGAGCCGCGAGCAATCGATCGCGCTGCTGCGTGACAGGCCGAAGCAATTCCGCGTGCTCACCGGCGAGGACGCGAACTATTTCGAGGCGCTCGGTGACGGCGCCGACGGCGGCATCGTGCTGTCGGCCCATGTCGAGACCGCGGCGTTTGCGGCGGTCTACGCCGAGCACAAGCGCGGCAATTACGACGCAGCGCTGGCGCGCTGGCATGAGGTCGCAGAGCTGACGCGGCTGCTGTTCACGGAGCCGAGCCCGGCGCCGGCAAAGTACTGGCTGTGGCGATGCGGCCTCATCGACAGCCCCGAAGTGCGCCTGCCGATGGTGGAAGTCAGCAGCGAGCTCGCGGCCACGATCGATCGCGAGATCGAGCGTCGGACGAAGGTAGCGGCGTAGCGGCCTTACTCTTCCCGCCACCTCCGTGTCATTCCGGGGCGCGCACAGCGCGAACGATGGTGCGCAATTGCGCACCATCGTTCGCGACTTCGTCGCGCCCCGGAATGACGGCGGTGGGGACGACAGAGCGCCGCCCTTGGTTAACCGGACCCCAACGCCGTTCGCTACCGCCGCATGGCGCATCTACGGCTCGTTTACGCTCTGGTGCCTATCGTTGTGCTCCGAAGCCTTCTCATAGGGGGAATGACCATGAGGCATCGTACCCGGCCTACGGCCGCAAGCCAGTTCGCTCCGAGCGATCTCCTGCAGGGAATTATCGTCGTATCGTCGTTCGGGTTCTGGGCGGTGATGCTCGGCCTGATGCCGGTGCTGCTGTTTCGGGTCTGGCTCGCCTGAGACGGCTGCTCGCGCGGATGGTTAAAGGGCGGTCGCAAATGCGCTCAAAATGCGAGCGGGATTGCAAGCCGGAATTTTAAAACATCCCGCGTATCGTTCATGCCCATAAGCGAAGAAATCGCGGGGGCATTTGTGAATAGTCATAGTGAGATGGCGTCGCATTACGACGCCGGACAGCAGAGCTTTACCACCGAGGACATTCTCTGGGCCGTCGGCATCTGGTCGGTGATCCTGACTTTGTCGCCGGTCATCGTGTTCTACATGCTGATGGTGGCGTAACCTTCATTTCCACGGGCGAGAACGTGGATGCCCGGGACAAGCCTGGGCATGACGGACCATCATCCAGAAAACGCAAAACGCGCGGACTTCCGCGCGTTTTTTGTCCGGGGAATGAATTATAAAAAATTACGCTGCCTGCTTGTGCATTGCGCCGGATGCCGACGCCGTGCCGCGAATAGCTTTCACTGAACGCTCGATCGCCGCCCACAGCCTTGCGATTTCCTGAGCCGCACGGCTCTCGGCCTGGTACTCCCGCGCGCCTTCGCCATGGCTCAACGCCATCAAGAGATCCGAACGGTTGGTGATCTGGCCACCCCACACCGGCGCACGGAATTTCGCCAGCGCTTCGCGGGCGATGGTGACGATCGGGCTTTCGGCTTCGTCGCGCTTGGCCGGCGCACCGTTGAGCACGACCGCATAGGGCTTGCGCGCCGCGCGGCACATCTGGATGGTTTCCTGCACCGCGTTGACGTCGAACACGCCGGGACGGGCGGGAATCACCACCATAGTGGCATTCTTGATCGCGTCGTCGACGACAGCCGAGAGGTTCGGCGGCGTGTCGATCAACACCCATTCATAACCGTCGCGCTTGGCAGCGGAGACGATGCCGCTGACGGAGTTCACGGCCGCCTTGATCGGCGGTTCGTTGGTGCCACGCAGCTTGTGCCACAGCGTGAGCGAGCCCTGCGGGTCCGCGTCCACGAGCATGACCTGCTTGCTCGCCTTGATCTGCGCGGCGAGATGTGCAGCCAGGGTACTCTTGCCCGAGCCGCCTTTACGCGATGCAAAAACAATAACGTTCATACCTTCGGCCTCCAGATTGACCCTAGGCTACGAAAATGAATCACCACGCTGATTCGTGAAAGATAAATTTATCGAGAGTTGCGCTGGGGTCACGAAATAACAAGGCGTGCTGGCTTTTGAGTCACACTGCGATGTGCGAGGCGCGACAAGAACCGCAATCAAGCGCTGTGCGCGAGCGTGTATGCGTTTTTTGAGCAGTCCTTCGGGACGACGCGGAATGCAACCTCGCCGCGCAAACCCGCATCCGACTCTTTTCCGTCGTGCCTGCGTCGCAAGCTCACGCCAGCCGCGCGAACAAAAGGAGTCCGTTACCTTACGAAGTTTCGCAAAAGGAAGGCGGGTGCCGCTCAGCTGTCGCTGGTCTTTTTCTTCTTGGCCGCCGGCTTGGCGCTCTTCTTCGCGGTTTTGGGCGCGATGTTGGTCGGCCTGCCGGCACGGGCCTCGCCCGGCTCCGGTCCGCGGCGGAAGAACACCGCGCATTGTGGCGAGAGCTGCGCCTTCTTCTTGATCATGCAGGCGGTGATGGCATCGACGTTCGGCACGAACTCGCCGCACAGCCGCATCGCATCCGGCGTGCAGGCCTGCTGCTCCTCCGGGGTGTAGGCGAAGCCGGCACCGGGCTGGATCAGCACGGCCAGCGCCATCCCGAGGGTGGCAGCAGCCAAGGATGACTTGAAGCGAAGCGCCGGCATTGAATCCCCCACATGTCGAACAGGAGGGAATAGTGGGTGAACGGCGGTTCGTTGGCAACCGAGCGGGATGCGAAAGCCGCGACCTGTGCGGTCTCGGCAACAGGGCGGGCATCGCGGTGATCCGCCTGCGGGAAAGGTCGGCGCGAAGCGCCGGGTGAGGGCCTCTCCGCGTTGGGGTCCTCGATTGTGGCTACACCCCCTTCCCAGCCCTCCCCCGCAAGCGGGAGAGGGAGCGCACCTGCTCCTGCGGCAACGACGGCTTGGCTGGATCGAGCTCGGCCGCTGTTCCAGCCACCCCAACACAAAATCGCGAAAACAACCCCATGCACAGTAGCCAAGCCACGGTAATCCCATAGCATTTCATATCTTAGGATTTAGCGAAATCTGGTTTGACTTGTCGGGCGAAACGGGGGCATCATGGCATCATCAAGAAGATGCGCGTGGGGTGGCCGGCTTGTCTCCTGCGCTGGTCGAAAAGCGCACGGAGGAGCACGGTTGCATGGACGGGAATGAGGCGGAGCTGCCGCTGTCGGGTGTCACGGTGGTTTCGCTCGAACAGGCGATCGCGGCGCCGCTGGCCAGCCGGCACCTGGCGGACTGGGGCGCGCGGGTCATCAAGATCGAGCGGCCGGGCACTGGAGATTTCTGCCGGGACTACGACCACGTGATGAACGGCATGTCGAGCCAGTTCGTCTGGACCAACCGCTCCAAGGAAAGTCTCGCCATCGACATCAAGAGCGAGGACGGCCGCAAGGTGCTCGACGCCCTGCTGCCGCAGGCGGACGTGTTCATCCAGAATCTCGCGCCGGGCGCTGCGGAGCGGCTCGGCCTCGATGCCGCATCGCTGGTGCGGAAACATCCGCGCATCATCGCCTGCGACGTCTCGGGCTATGGCACCGGCGGCCCCTACAGCGACAAGAAGGCCTATGATCTCCTGGTCCAGTGCGAGGCCGGCGTTCTCGCCATCAACGGCACCGAGGCGGAGCCCGCCAAGGTCGGGCTCTCGGTGGTCGACATCGCCACCGGCATGTACATCCTCAACGGCGTGCTGATGGCGCTGTACCGCCGGGAGCGGACCGGCAAGGGCACGGCCTTCCAAGCCTCGCTGTTCGATTCCATCACGGACTGGATGAGCTATCCCGCCTTCTACACGCAAAGCACGGGCCGGCCGCTGCCGCGAACCGGCGCGAGGCATGCGACGATCGCGCCCTACGGCCCGTTCCGGGTCGGCGACGGTGACACGATCTTCTTCGGCATCCAGAACGATCGGGAATGGCGATCGCTGTGCAGCACCGTCCTCGGCGATGCGGGCTTTGCCGATCATCCAAGCTTCCGCACCAATCCGCTGCGCATGCAGAATCGCGACGATCTGCAGGCGCATATCGAGCAGCGATTTGCCTCCATGACCGGCGAGGAGGTGCTGCGTCTGCTTGACGACGCCTCGATCGCCAACGCGCATCTGAACTCGGTCGAGGCCTTCCTGGCGCATGAGCAGCTTCATGCGCGGTCGCGCGTCCAGAGCGTCGGCTCGCCGTGCGGGCCGCTGATGAGCTTCCTGCCCGCGCTGACCATTCCCGGCCTGAGGCCGCGGATGGATCCGGTGCCCGATGTGGGGCAGCACAATCAAACTATCCTCAGCGAACTCGGCCTCGGCAAGGAGACGTGACGATGGCACATCAGCGGCCAACGCGGGCTTATCTGGCCGTCCCCGCGCATCGCACCCGCCTCGTCGCCAAGGCGGCGGCCTCAGTTGCCGATGCCGTGTTCATGGATCTCGAGGACGCGGTGCCGCCGTCCGAGAAGGGTCTTGCGCTGGAGGAGGCCGCCCGATCCCTCTCCGCGCTCGACTGGGGCAGCAAGCGCGTCACGGTGAGGATCAACGCCGTGGACAGCCCCTTCATCGCGCAGGAGATCCGCGCGCTGGCGGCAGTGCCGAGACTGGATGCGTTGATCGTGCCGAAGGCGGAGCGCGCCAGCGACATCACCGCAATTGCCGAGCAGTTGCGGGCCGCCGGCTCCGATCGCCCCACGCCGGTCGCGCTGGAATTGCTGATCGAGACCGCGCTCGGCCTCGTCAATGTCGACATGCTCGCCGCCTGTCACGACAGCGTTGCCGCGCTTCATCTCGGCGTCGGCGATTTCGCGGCGTCGATCGGCGCCCGCTCCTCCGACATCGGGGTGTCCCCGGATGGCTACCGCCACGTCGGATCGGCGCAAACCGGCTACGCGTTCGCGCCGCTCGACCTGTTCGCTTATCCGATGATGCGCCTGCTGGTGGCCGCGCGCGCGTTCGGCCTCATCGCCATCGACGGCCCCTGCGGTGCGTTCCGCGATGCCAGGCTGACCGAAAGCAGCGCGCAAAAGGCCGCGGCGATGGGGTTCGACGGCAAGCAAGTCATCCATCCCGACCAGATCGAGCCGACGCTGCGCGCATTCATGCCGTCGGACCAGGAGCTGGCCCAGGCGCGGCTGATCGTCGAGGCGATGGAGCAGGCGGAGGCGAAAGGACAGGGCGCGGTGACTCTCGACGGCAAGATGATCGACTACGCCAATGTGCGGATGGCCCGCCGGATCATTGGACTGGGGTCGTAGCGGCGCGTACAAGCCATTCCCGACGCCGATCCTTCGCTCCCGATTTTTCTCCCTATAACATCCGCTCATTGCCTGAGGGTTGGTGGGTGCGCCAGGATGCAAGGCCGATGATTCAAGGCCCTCGCAACACGAGCCGGCCGAGCAGCGCCGCGAGTTCGCTTTGCCTGGATATGCCGAGCTTCTGAAATACGCGCTTCAGCACATTGCGCGCCGTGTCTTCGGCAATCCCGAGCCGGCCTGCAGCTTGCTTCGGCGGAACGCCCGAACCCACCAGAGAGGCGATTCTGGCCTCCCCGAGCGTCAAGCCCAGGATGTCCCGCACGATGGCGGGATCCGGCGGCTCGGCAGATTTCTGCTCGATCGCGAGCACGATCGCCCGCGTGCGGGTCAGAAAATGGCTGTCTGAAAGTGCGCCGGCGGTGATCGGGAGCAGGTAGATGACGAAACGCCGGCCTGTTGCACTCGACTCAACGAGAATGGGTCTCGGCTCGGCCAGCAGATCGCGCGCCTCGGCGCGAAGCGTTTGCGTCATAGCGGCCTCGAACGGCGCCCGGCTCGCCGCCATGCGAACACGCAGACGATCGTTCACGAGGTCGAACACTTCGCCGAGAAGGCTCTCCCCAACCGGATTGGCGAACAGCACACGCGCCGACGAGTCCAGCGCAAACACGCCGATGCCGATCCGCGCAAGGGCGTCGCCAAGGCCGAGATTGGCCAGTTCGGTATCAAGCAGCCTGATCGACAGGCGCAACGATTTCTCGGCGTGGCGCCCGAGCGTGCTTATCAGGTCCAGTTCGGCCTCGGAGAATTGCGGCTTGGCGAAGGCTCGCTGCACGCTGAGCGCCACCAGGATCCGTGGGTCGGGTGACACCCCGATCGATCCGAACCAGCCCAAACCGTGCCTTGCAAGGAATTCCCTGCTGAACGGATGGTTGAGGTAGGCGTCGTCGATCGGGCCGATGTGTCGATCGGTGAAGGGCTCGCCGCTGACGTAAAGGCCGGACGAGACGCAACGTTCGGCCTTGAAATCGTGCTGCGCCCAACGCGTCCCATAGTCGGCGAGCGCGGGCGCGAGGCTTTCGGAGGCGAGGGCTCCGAAGGCCCCGTCGTCCCTTCGCCATTGCAGGATCGCGCCGGCGTCATCGAAGCAGTCTGCGATCTTGCCAAGAGCGGATGGCCAGAATGACGGGCTCGCTGCCGTATCGTAGATCGCTTCGACGGCAGCGAGGAGACGGTCGGCGGCAAGGGCCATGGGGTCCCGATCGATCAGAGAATGCATTAGGTTACATGAAATTGCAGGTTACACGAGATTGCCATTCGGCAATTGCCATCCGGCGGCTCTCCCGAAACTTCTCCCGGATTTCCACGCAAGAGATCGGTTACGGTGGCGGTGCACAAAATTGTCTTTGGTCAGCCTTGCGGCTAACGTGCACTGCAGTGCAGGAGTCCTTGTGCGCTGTCACCGTCATCAAGCACTGCCACCGTCATCAGGAGTGGTGAGGCTGGAAGGCCAGATGATCGACCGTCTCAATGTGCGGATGGCACACAGGGTCATCGGGCTGGGTTGTAGGGGCACATGGCCACGTTGCTGATTGTCGCACCGGTGTTTGCGTTGATCGCGGCCGGCTATGCCGCGGTGCTGTTTCGCTTCGTCTCGGAGAGCGCGCACAAGGGCATCTCGGAATTTGCCTTCAGCATCGCCATCCCAGCGTTGCTGTTCCGCACCATCGTCGTGTCGGAATTCCCCGATGTCAGCCCTTACCGGATGTGGGGCGCCTATTACGGCGCGCTCGCCCTCATCTGGATCGCGGCGCTGGCGATCTCGGCGCTGCTGCGCCAGCGGCGCCAGGACCACGAGGACGGCGTCGTGTTCGCGATCGGCTCGGTCTACGGCAACATCGTGATGCTCGGCATTCCCCTCGTGCTCTCCGCGCTGGGCAACGAGGCGGCGGGGCCGATGGCGCTGATCCTGTCGGTGAACACGCCCCTGCTCTGGCTCTGCGGCATCCTGCAGATGGAGCTTGTCAGCCAGAAGCGCACCGGCTCGGCCCTGTCGGTCATCTGGCCCGTGCTCACCGACCTCGCCCGCAACCCGCTGATGCTGGCAATCGGCTTCGGCGTGATCTGGCGCTTCACCGGCCTCGGCCTCACCCCCGTCATCGACCGCACCATCGAGCTTTTGGCGCAGGCGGGATCGCCGACGGCCCTGATCGCGCTCGGCATCAACCTGTTCCGCTTCGAGGTGAAAGGCGAGAAGCTGAGCATTTTGGTGATGTGCGCGCTGAAGCTGGCGGCGATGCCGGCGGCCGCGTTCGTGCTGGCAAGACTGCTCGACCTGCCGCCGGTCGCCGCCGGCGTCGTCGTGCTGTTCGCGGCGATGCCGACCGGCGCGAATGCCTACATCTTCGCGGTGCAGTATCAGCGGCTGGTGAACCCGGTCTCGGGCGCGGTCGCGCTGGGGACGCTGCTGGCGGCGGTGACGTTGCCGGTGGTGGTGTGGGCGGTGGCGAAGTGAGGCAGGGGCGCCTGACGATTGCCGAAACCGCTATGCGACACCTTGGCCCGCGCGCCAGGCCATCTCCCAGAAATCTGCCTCGAGGCGAGTGGCTTCCTTGAAGATCGCAATCAGCTCGGCCTCGCGGGCCGGCGTGGCGTAGAGATCGGCGAGATGCTCCATATGCGCCCGCGCTTTGGCAGCGACCTCCTGGTACGGCACGCCGGCGTATTCGGCGATCCAGACGCGATAGGCGTTCGTCGCAGCGCCCGCATCGGGAAGCGAGCCGAGCCGCGTTGCGATCTCCGCGTACCCGATCACGCAAGGCGCAAGCGCCACCTTGAGCGCCAGCAGATCGCCGCGCATTCCGGCGTCGAGCACGTAGCGCGTATAGGCCAGCATCTCGGCCGCCGGAGGGGCTTGTTCGAGGTCACTTGGGGATAGACCCCAATCGGCACAGAGCTTCACATGCAGGTTCATCTCGACATCGAGGATGGCCGACAGGCCGGCCGCTGCTTCACGCATGTCGGCAAGCCTGGGCGACTTGTAGACCGCGAGCGCGTAGGCGCGAGCAAACTCGATGAGGAACAAATAGTCCTGAACGAGGTAGTGACGAAACGCCGCTTCGGGGAGCGAGCCGTCCGCCAATCCGTTCGTGAAGGGATGCTCGGTGTAGGCCCGCCACTCAGCGGATGCTGCTGACTTGAGACGCTCGAAGAAACTCACGGATCTTTCCGCCTGCTTGCTTGTCCACGAACGTCTTTGGCTCGCTACCGATAGCGCATTGCGAACCGAGCAGCTACGACGACAGCGGACAAAATAGGCTTTGAGCAGCGCTGAACTGGGCGTCTTGGTGATGTGCGCGCATAAGCTGGCGACGATGCCGGCGCGCGGCGACGTTGCCGGTGGTCTTGTGTGCGTGGTGGCGAGGTAACGCGTCCAAGGCGTGCGGACGACGCCGCGCGTCCTCGGACAGCATTTACGCGGTCAGCGCAGGCCCAGGAACGACAGCACTATACCAATCACGACGACAAGTCCGACCAGATAAATAATCCCGTTCATATCTCAGCTCCCTTTGCTTCTTCCTGCCGCAGTTCCAAACACGCAAGGGCACCAAAAGGTTCGCCGGGACTGGCTGCTGTTTTCTGCCGGAAGCGCGGAACGAAAACGAACGATCCTGCTTCGGCGCCCCGGGCCCTCGCGCCGTCTCGGCGATTTTGCCTTTACACGCAAAGGTGGCTACGCTGCCCTGATACGTGGTGCAGGGAGCGTGACATGGCAAACCGCGACGACATGCTCGCATTGATCAGGGCCGCCTACGCCGCGCGCGACGGCGGCGACACCGATAGCCTGGTGACGGCTTTTCATCCCGAGGGCGCGTTCACCTTGATGGGCGACAAGAGCGCGCTCGAACTGACGGGACGCATGCAGGGCTACCCGACCCTGCACGCAGCCTTCACTCAATTGACCGCCGGCTTCGGCTTCGAAGGCCGCGAGATCCTGGCCGAGCTGGTCGACGGCGATCGTGTCGCCGTCCATTCCCGCGTCACCGTGCGATATCACCCGACCGGCAAAGCGGTCAGCACGGAGATTTTGGACCTGTTCAGATTTCAGGATGGGAAGATCGCGGAGTTGATCGAGTTTGCGGATACGGCGCAGATCAAGGCCATGATTGGGTGAGCACGACCTAGTAAAGTTTCCTGCACTGTCACCGTAATCCAGCGGTTATTCGCGGTTCGCAGAGCGATGATAACGCTGCCGTCCGGAGTGGGCGATCGCAGGTTCGTTCCGTGATGTGGGCAAGGACATCGTCAGCATTGGTACAGTTGGGTGGGCTCGAACCACCGACCTCCTGTTCCACAGACAGGCGCTCTAACCAACTGAGCTACAACTGCATCCTGGCGAGCCGCCCTCAAGGGGTGCCTGAAAAGGTCGACCTAGGGGGGCTGGACGGGGCGGAAACTAGGTGCAACGGCCCGGTTTGGCAAGGCCGCAATGCGGTGAAAAACCGGGTGAAATTGACCGCGGGGCAGGGAAATCGGGGCAATGGCGGGCATCGGAGCGTTGTGCTCCCCCTGCCGGCGACCGAAACACTCCCCGGACGGAGAGAACCCTCACCCGTCGCCCTGCGATGCTTCGCATCGCCGGGCGCCGGCCGCTCCCGCAAGCTGAGAGGCAAGAAAAAACCCGGGCGTTTCGGCCCGGGTTTCTCTCAATTCAAACCTGCCTCACCGCTCAGGCGGCGGGCGGCATGTACTTCGAGGCGCTGGCCTTGATCGGCTCGGCGGTCTCGGCGGCGACGCGCTGGGTGAGCTCGACCAGCTCCTTGGCCTGGGACTGCAAGGTCTCGAACTGCTTGCGGGTGTGGCCGGTCCACAGCTCCAAGGCTTCCGACGGCGACTTGGCGCCGAACAGATGCTGGGCGAAGTCGAGCTGGGCGCTGGAATTGGCCTTCATGAACTCGACCAGCTTGGCGGTGTACTCGCTCGCGCCCTTGGAGGCGGAGGTGAAAACGGCCTCGACGGTGCCGTTGTGGGTCTCGGCCGCGTCCTTGAACTTGGCGTAGTTTTCGCGGGCCTGCGACACGCCCTTTTCGGCGAACGCACGCATCTGCTCGGGGACCTCGAACGGAATGATCGAGGCAGAAAACGGATCAGTCGCACCTGTCATGGTCGTCCCTCACGCTAATTGAAAAAATGGAGTGAGCCTTCTGGCGCGCCCGCCGGCCAACCGGAGCCATCTGATGGCGGGAACGAAGACTGGAAACGCGAAACAAACGATGTGGCTCGCCCAGTGCTTAGGATTATGGCTGCCTATCATGTCAACATTGTGCAGCGCAACGCGCCAAGAGGGTGCGGCGCGATAATTTAATCTAGGTTAGGGCGAAGTTCCCCGGGTGGGGAACCGGGGGTTGAGGTTGATGCAGACCACGCGAGCGGTCGGCGCCCTCTCCCGCCTGCGGGAGAGGGTTGGCGAGAGGGTGCTTCCGCATCGGGACAACCCCAATAACGAGAGAGCCCTCACCCGCGCCTTCGGTGCGACCTCTCCCGCAAGCGGGAGAGGTGACCACCCCAGCCCCACCTTCGAATCCCTTGGATGAACCGGGCTGCCGCTTGCGGGTTTGGGCAGATTAAGGTTATCGCCGCTTTGGGCTACCTCCGAAGGGCCGGGCCGTGGACCTGCCCGCGGCCGCGGGCGATACTAACCCTTTCTTAAGGCTGTCATTCCGGCAGCCGCCAGCTTCAAGCGTGAGATACAGCCGGTCGGATGACGAGTTCGGATTTCCAGTTGCGAGGTGTGGGCGATCCCCGGCTGGCCGTGCATGCGACCTCTCAGCTGCCCGCCTGGCTGTGGTCGATCGACGGCGCGCGCGTGCTGTGGGCCAATCCGGTCGGCGCAAAACTGTTCGGCGCGACAAATAGCGCAGCACTCGCGGACAGGATGTTTGGCCCGGCGGACAGCCATCGCCGCCAGGTCGCCCGGCT
>NZ_JALBGZ010000219.1:0-8778 GCF_023006515.1 Bradyrhizobium sp. PRIMUS42 | reverse complement strand
AAGGCCGCATCGATGTCGTCGGGCACAGCTGGCGTCGCCTCCGGCGCGGACGCAGGCGCCAGTCCTGCTGCCGCGAGCGCGATCGGGCCGGTCTGCGTCAGGAACGCGCGCTCATATTCGCGCGACAGCCGCGAAATCGCATCGTCCAGCGTCAACCAGTCGACCGCCTTGATGTCGTTCATCAGCTTGCGGACCGGACCGCCTTCGGCCTCCATGCGCCAGAAATGCACGACCTTCGAGCGCCCGCCGGACTGGTAAACGAGCGTGCCGAGGAATTCATGGACGGCGACATCGTGGCCGGTCTCCTCCAGCACCTCGCGATGCGCGGCTTCCTTCGGCGTCTCGCCGTCGTCGAGCTTGCCCTTGGGCAGAACCCATTCGTTGCGCTTGCGCTGGCGCACAACCGCGATCAGCGGCACAGCGCCTGGCCGCAGCACAATACCACCCGCCGCCATCACCGGCGCCCGCGCCATCACCAAATCCGTGGTCTAGAATCGTCCCCACGGACGATATAGGCCGCGGGCGCGGCGGATTGAAGGCTACAATCTTTTCAACAGAGCTTGACCTGCGCGAATGCGCGTGCCCTCGGCGACGCCGTCGCAGAATGTGAAATCGCCGGGCGCAAGGATGATGATGGTCGAGCCGTGCTCGAACCAGCCAAGCTCCTCGCCCTTGGTCACGCTGACGTCGCAGGGGAAGTTGACCGGGCCGCGCGTCTGCGCATTCAGCACCATATCGAGGAAGTGCAGGCGGATGCTCGCGACCAGGATTGCCGCGACAGGCACCAGCGTCACCGCTTCGCCGGTCGCCAGATGCGTGCGGATCACGGCACGCTCGTTCTTGCAGAACAGACGCTCGACCCGCTTCAAGGCGATCGGATTGACATTCCAGACGTCGCCATGGATCAGCGTGACGCGTTCGATATGCGCGTCAAAGGGCGCGTGGAAGCGGTGATACATGCTGGAGGTCAGCCGCAGCGTGACGAAGGAGCCGTTACGGTGCTGGTCCGCCAGCGCGGTATCGCCGACGAGGTCGAGCAGGGAATAGGGCGCGCCCTTGACCTGGAACAGCTCGGTGTCGGCGATCCGACCATGGGCACCGACGATACCGTCCGAGGGGCTGGCGACGATGGAAGGGTCCGGATCAAACAGCCGCAGGCCCGGCTTCAGCTCCCGGGTGAAGCAGTCGTGCAGACTCTTAAAATGGGTCTTGCGGGCCTCCGACAAATCGAGGTCGGAGAACAGCTTCCACAGCGAGATCGAGAAGTCTCGCACAAGCGGATTCTCGATCTTGGAGAACCAGCCCATGAAGCGGGTCAGCGCGGCGCGGGGGATGCGGTTGGTCAACAGGAAGTTGAGGTCTTCCTGCTGGGTGAAAGAGGCGATGAGGGCTTTGACTGTCATGAATCTGTCAGCTCACAGTATTAGCGCTTGTTGTCATGGAAACGACACTCCCGATTCTCTCGATGTCCGTGGCCGCCGCAGCGTCTGCTGCCGCCGTCCTTCCGAAGCTCAAGGCGCGGATCGAGCTCTCCCGCGCCAAGCACCGCTCGCTCGCCGGGCACTCCAAGATGTCGCGGCGGGTGGCAAAGCTGCTCCCGTTCTACGAATTCACGGGTGACCAATATTTCGGTTGCGACGGCGCGCCCGACAACGTGGTGAAGCAGCGCAAGGAAGCCTTCTTCCGCCTTGCAGCTCTCTACGCCGAGCGCTACCCCAAGGGCCGCGCGATGACGAAGGAAGCGGCGGAGACGATCTCCGACCTGCACTTCACCGAGACCTACCGCGTGCCGTTCCAATTCTCGCGTCTCGTCCGCGAGCATCTGGGCACCTCGACCTTCATGGAATCGTCGAGCGGCGTCACCGTCACGGATGTCGACGGCAACACCTCCTACGACCTCACCGGGTCCTACGGCGTCAACATCTTCGGCAACGACTTCTACAAGGAGTGCATCGAGGGCTCGGAGAAGCGAGCGCATGCGCTGGGTCCTGTGCTCGGCCCCTACCATCCCGTCATCCTCGATAACGTGCAGCGGCTCTGCCAGATCTCGGGCCTCGACGAAGTTTCCTTCCACATGTCCGGCACCGAAGCCGTGATGCAGGCGGTGCGGCTGGCGCGCTACCACACCAAACGCACGCACCTGGTTCGTTTCGCCGGCGCCTATCACGGTTGGTGGGGCGACGTGCAGCCTGGCGTCGGCAATCCCATTGCCGCGCACGAGACCTACACGCTCTCCGAGATGTCGGAGAAGACGCTGCACGTGCTGAAGACGCGCAAGGACATCGCCTGCGTGCTCGTCAATCCGCTGCAGGGCCTGCATCCGAACGCCAACGCGCCCGGCGATTCCTCGCTGGTCGATTCCTCCCGCGGCGGCAATTTTGACCGCACGGCTTACACCGAGTGGCTCACGAGGCTGCGCGAGGTCTGCACCGAGCGCGGCATTGTGCTGATCTTCGACGAGGTGTTCGTCGGCTTCCGCCTCGCTGCCGGCGGCGCGCAGGAATATTTCGGCGTCAAGGCCGACATGGTGACTTACGGCAAGAGCCTCGCCGGCGGCCTGCCGGTCGGCGTGGTCTGCGGCAGACGCGAATTGATGCGCCGCTTCCGTGACGATCGTCCCGCCGACATCTGCTTCGCCCGCGGCACCTTCAACTCGCACCCCTACGTCATGACGGCGATGGACGAGTTCTTGAGCCGCCTCGCCAGCCCGAATTTTCGCGCGGTCTATGAGGGTCTCGAGGAGACCTGGAATGGCCGCGTCCGAAAGCTCAACCAGATGATGACCGACGCCGAGCTGCCGGTGCGGTTCGCCAACTTCTCGTCGATCTGGACGGTGAAATACACCACCCCGTCCCGCTACAATTGGATGCTGCAATATTACCTGCGCGCCGAGGGTCTCGCGCTGAGCTGGGTCGGCACCGGCCGCCTGATCTTCAGCCTCAACTACACCGACGCCGATTTCGCCGAGGTCGCCGAATGCTTCGTCCGCGCCGCCGCAAAGATGAAGGCCGACGGCTTCTGGTGGCACGACGGCGTGCTCACCAACAAGCAGATCAAGCGGCAGATCCTGAAAGAGATGCTGGCCAAGCGCTTCAAGCGCTGAGGTTTTTCCTTCTCGCACCACCGTCATTCCGGGGCGATGCGCAGCATCGAACCCGGAATCTCGAGATTCCGGGTCTGGTCCTTCGGACCATCCCGGAATGACGGAGTCTGTGGCGGCGTTCGATCCCACCTCCCCGCACGCGGGGAGAAGCGAAGGAAACACCGCCGCAGCCCCCAACACGTGGATGCCCGGGACAAGCCCGGGCATGACGTCACCATCAGACATCGGAGTGTCTTGTGAGACCAGCGCGCTCAGGCGTGCTGCTCTTCGAGCGTGGGCTCGCCGATGAGGCCTAGCGTATGCTCCGGATTGAGGTGCAGGCCGGGATCCATCAGCTCGCCGCGCATCAGGGCGAGCGGAGCGCTGCGATAGAGCATCAGGTCGTGGAACGGATCAGTCAGGATCTTGGTCATCCAGACGAGGCCGGTCTCGACGTCGCGGATGAAGAACAGATGCACGGTGCGGAACAAGAGGCCGCCGCCGCCAACCACTAGCCAGATCTTGGCAACCTGCCGCATGAAGTCGGTCGCGCTCGCCCAGGGCGTGAACAAGCCGAACAGCGTCGGATCGAGGAACAGCACCAGGGGCGATGCCGCCCAGATCGCCATCAGCACCACCTTGCGCTGAAGGTTGTAGCCGACCTTGATCTCTTCCTTGTGCTCGTGCGTCGCCTGGTTGATGTGATCATAACCGTGCGGCTCGAAGAAGAAGTGACCGGCCTGGCGCGAGGTCATCGAGACCAGCCAGCCGACCAGCGCGGAGATCATGGGATCGACGAACAGCCAGACATAGGCGAAGAGAAAGCTCAGCGCGCTGACGAAGTGCAGGCTCTGATTGATGCGGCTGTGGTGATAGTAGCGATGGTCGTCCCAGCGCTGGATGCGCAGCTGCTCGAGATAATTCTTGATCATGCTCTTCCCCAAAATGCTTTCGGATACGGGATTTAAAGGGATTCGATGTAGGCCGTGTGACATCATCATTTTGTCATGTGACGATGTGCAGCGGCGCGATGACGCACGCGACGCGTGAGCTTCAGGTCACGCCGCCTTGGCGACGTCGACCTTGCGGAAGCGCACCAGCGAGAAATGACCGAGCGGCGGAATCAAACGGCGCTCGGCGAGCTCGATGCCGTGGGCACCCGCCAGCCACTTCGCATAACGCGACCAGGCGAACTCGGCGGTGCGGAAGCCGAGCGGGCGCACCACCGGCTGCAGCTTCTGCTCGATGAAGCGGCGCATGCCGGCATCCGCGCTGACGCGGGTGAGAATGATCAGCTCGCCGCCCGGGCGCAGCACGCGGGCGAATTCGTCGAGCGCCATTTCGGGGTTCGGCACCGCGGTGACGACATATTGCGCCATCACCACGTCGAAGGAATTGTCGGAGAATTCGAGCTTCTCGGCGTCCATCACCGCGAGGCCTTCGACGTTCTTCAGCCCGCCCTCGGCAACGCGGCGGCGCGCCTTGTCCAGCATCGCTTCCGAGATGTCGGTGCCGAAGATACGGAGATTCGGGGCATAGAGCGGCAGCGAGATGCCGGTGCCGACGCCGACCTCGAGCACCCGGCCGCCGATCTTGTTGGTGGCCGCGATCGCCGCCTGCCTGCCCTTGGCGAACACGCCACCAAACACAAGGTCGTAGACAGGCGCCCAGCGGTCATAGGCCTGCTCGACCGCGCCACGGGTGAGGTCGAGCTGCTGAGTGCCGTCAAGGTTCATGATCTTAGCCATCGGTGAGGTTCTCGCTGTGGTTCAAAACGGAGAGGTCAACCGCGCACCGGCCGCCGCGCCATCCGAGGCAAGGCGCGCAAGGCACGGCTGGGCTGAAGTGAGGTGAGATTGCCGACGAACTGGCGCGCGCTGTTTTCCCAGGAACGCTCCAGCGCGAAGGTGCGGCAGGTCTGGCGCGACATGGTGAGTGCGCGCAGGCACGCGGCGCGCAGATCGTGGTCGATCGCGCCGATCGGATGATCGGCGATCACGTCCTTGGGCCCCGTGACGGGAAATGCCGCAACCGGCGTGCCGCAGGCGAGCGCCTCGAGCTGCACCACACCGAACGTATCGGTCAGGCTCGGAAACACGAACACGTCGGCAGCGGCGAGATGCGCGGTGAGATCGGCCCCCTTCTTCTCGCCGAGGAAGACGGCATCGGGATATTTCCGTTCGAGCGCGGCCTTCTGCGGGCCGTTGCCGACGACGACCTTGGTGCCGGGCAGGTCGAGCGAGAGGAATGCTTCGAGATTCTTCTCCACCGCCACGCGGCCCATGGTCATGAAGATCGGACCCGGCAGATCGAGCCTGGCCGGAGCGTCGGGATGGAACAGCTCGGTATTGACGCCGCGGGTCCAGAAGCCCAGCCGCTTGAAGCCGCGCTCGAACAGCTCCTGCCGCAGCGAGGGCGTCGCCACCATGGTCATGGCGGCGGCATCGTGGAAGTGGCGCAGCACGGCATAGCCGACAGCGGCGGGGATGCCGGTCCGCACCGAAACATATTCCGGAAAGCGCGTGGTGTAGGAGGTGGTGAAGGCAAGCCGGTTGCGCCGGCAATAGGCGCGTGCGGCCCAGCCGATCGGCCCTTCAGTTGCGATATGCAGGGCTTCGGGCGCGGCCTTCTCGATCCGGCGCGCGATCTCTTTGCTGCTCGGCAGCGCGAAGCGCAGGCCCGGATAGGTCGGCAGCGGCCAGGACGGAAAGCCATCGGGCGTAAGAAAGTCGATCTCGACATCGAGGGCCTTGGCCGCATTCGCCAGCGAGGTCAGCGTCCGCACCACACCGTTGACCTGGGGATGCCAGGCGTCAGTCGCGATTAATACCCGCATGGGAAAATCCCGAGAGTTTGATGATTCTCAGGCATCGACCATCAACGAAGGATATTTCAGGCGTGTGACGTCATAGAAGTGTCGGCGGGCCGTTTTGTTCGTTAACGGGTCGGCGCGGCCACGAAACTGTCATGAAACAATCCTTGCCGCCGTGAAACCGTTTTCGGTTTTCCGCGCAAATGTCCCGAAACGTTTCCCCGTTAGTGATTGACGCAACGGAGCACCGAAACGGTGCCGCGGTGGTCAACGACACCGAGCAAACAGGGGCGATCACATGTTCAATCTGGATACCTTCAAGACGTTTTCGCGCGCCGTTGCCTTTGGCGCAGTCGCGGTTTCCGCAATTGCTTTCGCAGGAACGGCAAAGGCCGCCCCCGTGCAGCTCTTCCCCTTCTTCCAGCCGCTGCCGCCGTTCGCCGCGCCGCAGCCGATCCAGCCGTATCAGCCCTACCAGGCACCGACCTATCAGACCGAGCCGTCCGAGGATCAGGACGCCGTGGAGATGCCGGCACGCTTCCGCCGCCAGACCGTCTCCTACGCGACGCGCGAGGCGCCGGGCACCATCATCATCGATACGCCCAACACCTATCTCTATTATGTGCTCGGGAACGGCCAGGCGCTGCGCTACGGCATCGGTGTCGGCCGCGACGGCTTCACCTGGTCCGGCGTCCAGTCCGTGACCCGGAAGGCCGAGTGGCCGGCCTGGACTCCTCCGCCGGAGATGATCGCCCGCCAGCCCTATCTGCCGCGCCACATGGCCGGCGGCCCCGGCAATCCCCTCGGTGCCCGCGCCATGTATCTCGGCGGCACCATCTACCGCATCCACGGCACCAATGCGCCCGACACCATCGGCAAGCGCGTGTCCTCCGGCTGCATCCGCCTGACCAATGACGACGTGTCCGACCTCTATTCCCGCGTCAACGTCGGCACCAAGGTGATCGTGCTGCCGATGACGGAGCGCCGTGCGGATCTCGGATCTGCCACGCGCTAACGCGACAGGACATTCTGACGCAAACGGCCCCGGAACCCACCGGGGCCGTATTCGTTTGCCCTCGACATGTCGAGGCGCGCTTGCTGCGGCGCGGTTCTCTGATGGAGGCGCAAATGCTACCACGCCCGCAACCCTCGCCATATCAGTGGCTGCACGCGGTCGCCGGCGCCGGAGCACTGACGCTGCTCCTGTCCGCGCCTTCCTCGCTCGCACAACAACCCGCCGGTGACGACCAAGGCCATCAGGCCTTCAACAATTCCTGCCGCACCTGCCATTCCGTGAAGGAAGGCGACAATCGCCTCGGTCCCAACCTCAACAAGATCGTCGGACGCAAAGCCGGCTCGCTGCCGAACTACAACTACTCCTCATCGATGAAAGACGCCGGCTTCGTCTGGGACCAGGACAAGCTCACCCGCTTCATGGTCAAGCCCGACGAAGTCGTGTCCGGCAACAAGATGCAGCCATACGGCGGCGTCTCGGCGGAGGAAGCAGGCAAGGTGGTGGCTTATCTGAAGGCGGCGGGTGGGCAGCAGTAACGGCCCACCCGAAAAGGCTGTGTCGAGGTCGCCGGCCATCACCGCCGTTCCGCAATCAGCCGCAGCCATGCCGCCGAATGAAACGCGCTCATCAGCAGATACATCGGCACCATCCCGCCGAGCACGGAGCCGTGCCCTGCGGCACACAGCATGTCCGCCGGGCCACCGCCGCCGATCATGGCCGTTAGCACGGCCATGATCGCGAAGGTCGGCGTGGCGGCCAGGCTAAGCCATCCGGCGAGGTGGCGCGCGGCTACGACGCCATCGCCGCCGGCGTCAGAAGCCGCGTTGACGGGAGAGGTCATTTCCGTTCTCCCGCGGCCTCCTCGCGAAAGGCCTTCTCGCCGGCGTCGGAGATCTCGACCCATTTCTTGTCGGGCGCCGCGCCTTCCGTGTAGCTGTCGTGCCAGTTCCACCATTTGTAGGTCGGCGTCTGCGGATAGCCTTGCGGCGAATCCTCCCAGACCTCCTGCCGGCCGAGCGGCGTGATGTCGAGGTAGTTCCAGGTGCCGCCCATCTGCTCGTCGCCGCGGCTCTTGACGAAATAGGTGCGGAAGATGTGCGTCCCGTCGCGGTAGAACACGTTGGTGCCGTGCCATTCGTCGACGCCGAAATCGGCGTCGAAACTGTCGGTCACGGTGACCCACGGCATGGTCCAGCCCATCCGCTGCTTCAGCCGCGCAATGTCGGCCTGCGGCGCGCGCGATGCGAACACGAGCGTGGTGTCGCGGGCGTTCAAATGCGCGACATGGGCGACCTGGTCGGCCACCATGGAGCAGCCCCGGCAGGCGTGATCGGGCCAGCCGAACACGCCGGGCTCGAAGAAGGCGCGGTAGACGATCAGCTGCCGCCGGCCCTGGAACAGTTCAGCCAGACTGAGCTTGCCGCCGGGCCCCTCGAACGCATAGGTTTTAGTCACTTCCATCCAGGGCATGCGCCGGCGCTCGGCCGCCAGGGCGTCGCGGGCACGAGTATGCGCCTTTTCCTTCACGAGCAGTTGCTGACGGGCCGCCTCCCAGTCCTGCGACGACACCACTGGCGGTGTCTGCATGGCGGTCTGTCCGTTGGTCCCTGCTTTGTCTGCTGACGTCATCATGGTTCTCCAAACTTCCTGTCCGGGCGGCCATTCCGCGTCTTGCAGACGCGGAACCGTTCGCCCCTCGCCGCATGGTGTCGGCCGTCAACGATTTCTGGCACCAAGCGGTTGCGCGGCGGGAGTAACAAGTGTGGCGGGATTGACATGGAGTCGCTGATCACGGCCGCGGCGCGCGCGTTGGAGGCGGGCGATCCGCTCGGCGCGCTGAACCGTGTTGCGCTGCGCAACGATGCGCCG
>NZ_JALBGZ010000218.1:0-8921 GCF_023006515.1 Bradyrhizobium sp. PRIMUS42 | reverse complement strand
CCAGGCGGTCACGGATGTCCGCGAGGGCCGCGCCGGCGCCGTCGTCACCAATCCGATCGCCAAGAGCGTGCTCTACCGCGCGGGCTTCCGTCATCCCGGCCACACCGAATACCTGGCCGAGCTCGCAGCAGAGGACGGCCGGGTGCCGCAGCCGGTGATGATGCTGTGGTCGCCGCAGCTCGCCGTGGTGCCCGTGACCATCCACGTCTCGATGCGCGAGGCGCTGGCCCAGCTCACCAGTGAGCTGATCGTCTCGACGGTTCGCATCGTCGCGACTGAACTGAAATCCCGCTTCGGTATCGCGCGGCCGCGCATCGCGGTTTCCGGCCTCAATCCGCATGCCGGCGAGGACGGCTCGCTCGGCCACGAGGAACAGACCATTATCGCGCCGGCGCTGAAAACGCTGCGTGGCGACGGCATCGAGGCAAGAGGCCCGCTGCCCGCCGACACCATGTTCCACGAGGCCGCGCGCAGCACCTATGATTGCGCCGTCTGCATGTATCACGACCAGGCGCTGATCCCGATCAAGACGGTCGCCTTCGACGACGCGGTCAACGTCACGCTCGGCCTGCCCTTGATCCGCACCTCGCCCGATCACGGCACCGCCTTCGACATCGCCGGCACCGGCAAGGCCAATCCGGCCAGCCTGATCGCAGCCTTGAGGCTCGCAAGCCGCATGGCGGCTGCGACCACCTGATGAGCGCGATCGACGACCTCCCGCCGCTGCGCGAGGTCATTCGCCAGCACGCGCTGTCGGCGCGCAAATCGCTCGGCCAGAACTTTCTGCTCGACCTCAATCTCACCGCCCGCATCGCCCGTGCGGCAGCTCCGCTGGAAGACTCCACCATCGTCGAGATTGGCCCCGGCCCGGGCGGGCTGACGCGGGCGCTGCTCGCGCTCGGCGCAAAGCGCGTCATCGCCATCGAGCACGACGAGCGCGCGATCCCGGCGCTTCAGGATATTTCCGCGCGCCACCCTGACAGGCTCGAGATCGTGCATGGCGATGCCATGACCTTTGATCCGCGTCCGCTGCTCGATGGCGAGAGAGCGAAGATCGTCGCCAACCTGCCCTACAACATCGCCACCCAGCTTCTGATCAACTGGCTGACGACCGAGCCCTGGCCGCCCTGGTACGATCTGATGGTCCTGATGTTTCAGCGCGAGGTCGGCGAGCGCATCGTCGCGCGCGAGGACGAGGAGGCCTATGGCCGGCTCGGCGTGCTCGCCAATTGGCGCTGCGAGACCAAGATCCTGTTCGACATTGCGCCGTCCGCCTTCGTGCCGCCGCCGAAGGTCACCTCCTCCGTCGTGCGCCTCAAGCCGCGCGCAGAACCGCTGCCTTGCGATCGCAAAATGCTCGAGCAGGTCGCCGCCGCCGCCTTCGGCCAGCGCCGCAAGATGCTGCGGCAAAGCCTGAAGTCGCTCGGCGTCGATCCGGCGCGGCTTGCACAAGCCGCCGGCGTCGAGGCGACGCGGCGCGCAGAGACCATTCCCATATCAGGCTTTGTTGCCATGGCCCGTGAATTGGCCAATATACGGACCGAAACAGAGCGATAATTTCGGAGGAAGAAATATGGCGCTGATGCGCAGGCAGTCCCTGGTCAAGTTCGATGCGCCCTTGTGCGAGACCATCGTCGATACGCCGAAGCCGCAAGGACGTGAGGTGCTGGTGCGCATCGAGCGCTGCGGCCTTTGCCATTCCGACCTCCACATCCAGGACGGCTATGCCGATCTCGGCGGCGGCAAGAAGCTCGACACCACGCGCGGCATGACGCTGCCCTTCACGCTCGGCCACGAGATCGCCGGCGTGGTCGACGAAGTCGGCCCGGACGTCGCCGCCGGCCTGGTCGGCACGAAGAAGGCCGTCTTCCCCTGGATCGGCTGCGGCCAGTGCCGCGATTGCGCCAATGGCGACGAGAATCTGTGCGTGAAGCAGCGCTTCCTCGGCGTCTCCATCGACGGCGGCTTCGCCACCCACGTGCTGGTGCCCGACGCAAAATATCTGCTCGACTACGATCCGCTGCCCGTCAACCAGGCCGCGACGCTGATGTGCTCCGGCGTCACCGCCTATGGCGCGCTCAAGCGCCTGGTCGACCGTCCGCGCCAGCGCAACCTCTTGCTGATCGGCCTCGGCGGCGTCGGCATGATGGGCCTGTCGTTCGCGCAGGCGATGTTCAAGCAGCCGATCACGGTCGCCGACCTCTCGCCGGCCGCGCGCGACACTGCGCTGAAGAATGGTGCCGCCAATGCCTATGACCCGTCCGAGCCCGACGTGATCAAGCGCATCCTGAAGGAGACCGAAGGCGGCTTCGACGAGATCGTCGATTTCGCCGGCAACGAGAAGTCGATGGCCTTCGCGGTCGCCGTCGCCGCGCGCGGCGGCAAGATCGTGGTCTCCGGCCTGATGGGCGGCCAGTTCACGCTGCCGATGGTGCAGTGGGTCTACAAGCGCATGACCATCGAGGGTTTCATGGTCGGCACGCTGGCTGAGGCCCAGGAGCTGATGGCGCTGGCCCGCGCCGGCAAGATCAAGCCGACGCCGATGCGCGAGGAGCCGATGGGCGATGTCCAGAAATGGATCGACGAGCTGCGGGCCGGCAAGGTCGTCGGCCGCATCGTGCTGAAGAACTGACCCATCGCGTGCTGCGGGCCCGGCGCAAGTCGCGCCCGCTGCACGGAACGCCTTCGGCCCCGCTGCGTTGGCAGGGCATGTCCATTCGTTGCACCGTCGAAAGCGCATTCTTCATCGCCTGGAGCTGCCTGGAGCAGAGCGGCGAGCTCCGCTCGCCGGACGAGAGCGCCAACGTCATTCTCGACGCGATCGAAGCCCAGCTCAGGACCGGCGAACGCCGGCAGCTGATGCTCGCCAACAGGGCGATCGACGCCTACCGCGCGCATGCGGCGCAACACCGATCCTCGGGGGACCGCGAAGCCCGCTTCGGGTGATGATCACCGCCGCCCTCTCGACCCGCCAGGCCCGACGGCCTCACGTACGCGGCGGCGACTGCCGTTTCTGGTGCAGATAGGCCGGATTGAAATCGCCGAGCCGCTGCAAGTCGCGCCATTTCAGCACGATCAGCTCGCCCTCGCGCAGATCCATGGCTCCGCTGCGCCTGAGTTCGCCCAGTGTCCGGTTCACCGTCGCGATCGCCATGCCCAGCGTCTCGCCGAGCTGCGCCAGGCTGATCGGGATGCGGCAGCGATTGCCGCGGACGAGCTGCGCCGCGCGAGCACGGTAGAACAGCTCGCAGAACAGGTGTGCCATGCGCGCCTGCATTGGCCGGGCGCTGTTGTTGGTGATGGCCTCGCGAAAGATCGCGGCATCGAGCAGCGTCTCGCGCCAGACCGCCAGCCCAAAGCTTGGCCGCCGCCGGAACGCGATGAACAATTCGCGATGCGGGATAAAGGCGATTGAGGCCGCCCCCAGCGCGCTCAATCCGTGGTCCATCTGGTCGATGAACAGGCCCTGCGCATCCGGCAGGTCGCCGGTGAGATGGAACGCCAGATATTGCCGCCCACCGCCGCCCAGCAGATGGTAACGCGCGACCATGCCGGTGACGACCAGCACCGAATGTTCGGGTTTGTCGCCCTGACGGATGAAATCCTGGTTGGGCTCCAAATCGCGCAGCGTGAAGGTGAGCGCCCGGATTTCCGCAAGATCCTCCTCTGCGAGCGCTGTGTGCTCGCAAAGGTTCCGGATCAGCACGTCGTGGGCTTTTTCCATGGGGCCGCCAAAAATGGCGCCGGTTCTATCAAATGATCCGTCCGGCTTGGGTTCAGCGGACTAGAACGCGGTTCGGAGGCACAGGTTGCTAACCGGTTTGCGACCGCACCGAGTCGCATCCACCCCCGTCACCCCCCGACTGCGAACGAGCCGTCCCTTCATGAGCCCTACGACGATCCTGGAGCGCATCCGCAGCCTGTTCAGGTCGGATACGAGCGAGCACCTCGACAGCATCAGCGATGCCTTGGTCGCGGGCACGCTGAAGGAGCCGGTCCGGCCGATGTCCGATCAGGAACTCGCCCCCGCCATCCGCGAGTTCCGCTCGGCGCCGGTCTCCGATGGGTCGCGTGCAAAGCTCTCGCGGCGTTTCGTCGAGACGTCGGTGCCGCGCGACGGCTGAAGCAGCAAGCGAGGCTCATGCCGCATCCGAAGTTCATCGCGCGTCTGCAGGCCATCGAAAGCCTGTCCGAGGACGAACGCCGGCAGGTCGCCGCCCTGCCCTCCACGCTGCGCCAGGTCGCCGACGGCGAGATCGTGCTGCGCCAGGGCGAGGCCGCCTCGCGCTGCGTCTTCGTCGTGAGCGGCTTCCTCTACCAGGCCCGCATCGTCGGCGACCGCAGCCAGATCCTCGCGTTCCACGTTCCCGGCGACATGCCCTGCCTGCACACCCTGCTGGTCTCGCCGATGGATGCGGACCTCGTCGGCCTCGGACCGACCATCGTCGGCACTGTCGGGCACAGCCCGCTCCGGCAGCTTCTCGACGGCTCCCACCACCTGACACGCGCGTTCTGGCGCGAGACGCTGATCGATGCGGCCATCTCGCGGCAATGGATCGCCCGCCTCGGCGCGCAGGCGGCCTTGCCCAAGGTCGCGCACCTCATCTGCGAACTCGCCGCAAGGCTGGACGTCGTCGGCCTCCTCAACGACCGCTGCTTCCAGATGCCGATGACGCAGCGGCACGTTGCCGATGCCTGCGGACTGTCGATCGTCCACGTCAACCGCACCATCCAGGAACTGAGGCATCGGAGATTGATCGCCTGGGAGGGCAGCGAGATCGAGCTGCTGCAACCCGAGGAGCTGCGCGAGCTTGCCGATTTCAGGCCCGACTATCTGACGTGAGCGCGAATGCAAGGTCGCGGCCGCTCGACCGGCTACTTCTTCTTGTCGCCTGTCCTGCGTTGTCCGGCCGCGCCTTTGGTTTCAGGCTGGTTTGCCCGATTGGCATTCGTCCCTGTGGTGTCCATCGTCCCTCGCTCCGTGGCACCGTTGGTGTTTTCCGGCCTGTCCATGCCGGTCTGCGGAGCCGGCCCCGTATTCTGGGCAATGACCGGGCCGGACATGGCTGCAAATGCGACCGCGGCAATGAGCGCTTTCATGGGCATCTCCCTCGTCTGATAAAAGACGTTGCTGCAGGCGAGTTGTTCCGGCGTTCCGCCGTCGCGCGCGACTGCGGCGAAGCATCGCCTCACGATCGCGGTCGCACCGTCCGCCATGATCTGAGCAGCGGGCCGCCGGGTCCGGCGACCGGATCCGTCTTCGGCTTACGGACCTTGGCGATACGCTTGACGGCGTCGGGACGCTCTCGCGTGTCGGTGCACTCGTCGTAGGTCCCGTCCTGCGGGTACGCGCCGACGACGATAAAGTCCCGGCTGGATTCGATGAGGCGGTGTCCCGTGCCTGCGGGAAGGACCAGCACATCGCCGGCCTTCACGCTGAGGATCCGCCCCTTGATCCCGCCGCACTCGATTCTGGCCGTGCCGCGTGCCACGCCCATCACTTCGTGAATTTGCGAATGATAATGAACGAAGTCGTACACGGTGTCGCGCCACGACCGACCCCAGCCATTCGTATCGAACAGCGTGTCGATGATGACATCAGGGGGAAAACGCCGGCTCTTCAGGTTCACCGCGCCGCGATAGAGCAGCACTGGAAATTTCGGATTGTTCGGAACGATGCCGTCGTCGCGAAAATGCAGTTCTGCCGGTTTACGGGCCCGCACAAGCCCACGCAAAGTCGCCGCATCGGGATGGTGCTCCACCAGCTTCTTGGCGAAATTCTTGACCTGATCCTTGATCGGCATGGCGTCTCCTCAGCCGCAATTTCAACGACGGCGGAGGCGAGAAGTTTCCAGGGCGGAACGGGGATGAAAGCGACCAGTCTGCAAACGCTCCCCTCCTGGTCGTTCATCCACAGTGCCCGTGGACGGCCCTTGGCGACGTTCGGCGACCCGTGGCAAAACCGCAAGATCGGTCGAGCACGTCGCGTCCGAAGTGCGCTTTAGCTGGTGCTGCCACGGAGAACGGAACGATGACGGCGGCGCTTCAAAACTACCATGCCCGGATGCAGCGGGTGCTGGATCACATCGACCGGCATCTCGACGACAATCTGGACCTGGATACGCTGAGCAGCGTCGCAGCCTACTCGAAATATCATTTCCACCGGCAGTTCACTGCAACCTTCGGGCTGTCAGTGCATCGCTATATCCAGCTCGCCCGCATGAAGCGCGCTTCATACCGGTTGGCCTACAGCGACGCCGAAAGCGTCACGGATATCGCGATGGATGCCGGCTACGACGCACCGGACGCCTTCGCCCGCGCCTTTCGGCAACGGTTCGGCCAATCGCCGTCGTCGTTCCGGAAGTCTCCCGACTGGGAGCCGTGGCTTGCGGCCTTCGGGCCTCTCGACAACGCGAGGAGCAAGCTCATGCAGAAGACCTTTACCAGCGACGACGTGACGATCCGCGATGTGCCGACGACGGCGGTGGCGATCATGGAGCATCGGGGCGACCCGGCGACGCTTCCCGCCACCATCCAGCGCTTCATCGCCTGGCGTAGAGCCGCCGGCCTGCACCCCAGCACAAGTCCGACCTTCAACGTCTGGCGTTCCGAGCGGCGGCCTGCCTCGCCCGCCGACTATAGCGTGGACCTCTGTGTCGGAACCGGCCAACCGATCGAGCCGAACGGCGAAGCGATCAAAGCCGGCGTGATTCCGGGCGGACGCTGCGCAGTGCTGCGCGTCGTCGGCAACACCGACAATCTGGAGCCCGCCGCGCTCTACCTCTATCGCGACTGGCTTCCGGCCAGCGGCGAGGACGCACGCGACTTCCCGATCTATTGCCAGCGGCTGAGCTTCGTCCCTGAGGTCGGTGAGCACGAGGCGACCGCGGATTTGTTCCTGCCGCTGAAATAGCGGCCTCGGGCGGGGGGCTTGCGAGGCCACGTCGATGTCATCCGCGAAGTGGCGGCTCGCCGTATCACGCGGCGGCCTCCACTCCGTCATTGCGAGGAGCTCTTGCGACGAAGCAATCCAGACTGCCGCTTCGGAGAGATTCTGGATTGCTTCGCTGCGCTCGCAATGACGATGGGCGAGAGCGCGCCCCGGAATGACCGACGGAGGCCGAGGCAACCGCGTGCGAGGCGTCGGGCAACACACCGAAACACCTCGTCAACCCCTGCCCGCAAAAACATTCCACTTTCCCGAATTTCGGATTTATGACATACACCGCTCATCCCGGCCCCTGCCAAAGGGGCGCTTCGCGATCGTCACGAGATGCGGGCCGGGCTTGCGGTGGACGCGGTAGCGCCGGCGCGACATGCATGATGACAGGGCGGGCAACCGTGAGTCCTCAGGCGACGCGATACGACCCGGCGCGGTCGCAGCGGTCAGGTTGGACATCGGGGGCGAGCACGCGCCAGCCCCTGACGATCCGGCCCGGTCGTCCGCGGACGGAGAAGTCGTGTGGTCCTGACGCCCGGGGTCTGTGCGTCAAGTCTCAGCGGTGATGTGGCGGCCCGACCGGGCACGCGCATCGATCATCCGCAAGGCGACGGGGGCAATAGTGCATCGCTCCCCGGGGAGAGCACGAAGGACACCGTTAAAACCATCCGCGCAGGGAAGGCCGGGCGACCGGCATCACCTGTGATCCACCCCGTGTGCATCTTCGTAGCGCACGGATCTCGGGTGCCGCCGGCGCCCGGCCTTCCCTGCGCCCTTTGGCCTTCATCGGGCGCCGAACGACAGCAAGCCTCGGGCGAAACGCGCCGCGAGACTGCGAAGGCGTGTCTGCCAGTAAGCTGAGAGTTGGAGAATGCCGACGATGCCCCTTGCTCCGTCATTGCGAGCGCAGCGAAGCAATCCAGACTGCCGCCCAGGAAAGGTTCTGGATTGCTTCGTCGCAAGGGCTCCTCGCAATGACGATGTGGAGAGAGGGAGCGCCACACTCGCGCTCTCGTGCCCCGGACGCGGCGCAGCGCCCCTTAGCGGTGCGCTGCAGAGCCGGGGCCGATGCCGCAACGGAGTCCGCAGCGCTGGGTCGCGCCTCCCCTTCACGCCGCTTTTCGCCTGGCTGCGGGGCTGTTAGACTGGCGCCATTACTTCGAGGAATTTTGATGCGCGCGAGGATTTTCAATCGCGTTTTGGGGCTGGCGGCGCTGGCGCTGCTTGTCGTCGTTGCGGAGCCGGCGTCGGCGGAGAAACGCATCGCGCTCGTGGTCGGCAACTCCGCCTACAGGAACATCACGCCGCTCGACAACCCCTCCAAGGATGCGCGCCTGATGGCGGAGACGCTCAGTGCGCTCGGCTTCACACTGGTCGGCGGACGCGCCCAGCTCGATCTCGACAAGGGCGCGATGGACATCGCCGTGCAGAGCTTCGGCCAGCAGGTCCAGGGCGCCGACGTCGCGCTGTTCTATTATGCCGGCCACGGCGTCCAGGTCGCCGGCTCCAACTACCTCGTACCTGTTAGCGCCAATCCGACGCGCGAGGCCGACGTCGATTTCCAGATGACCGACGTCAATCTCGTGCTGCGCCAGATGCAGGGCTCCGGCACCCGCCTCAATCTCGTCATCCTGGATGCCTGCCGCAACAACCCGTTCGGCTCACGCGGCTTGCGATCATCGGATGGCGGCCTTGCGCAGATGCGCGCGCCAGAGGGCACGCTGATCTCCTATGCCACCCAGCCCGGCAACGTCGCGCAGGACGGCAGCGACGGTCATAGCCCTTATACGAAGGCGCTGGCGACGACGATCCGGGTCGCGGGTCTCGATGTGTTTCAGACCTTCAACCAGGTGGGCCTCGCGGTGAAGCGCGCCACCGCGGGCGCGCAGCAGCCCTGGGTGTCGTCCTCGCCGATCGACGGCACCTTTTACTTCGTGCCGCCGACGCAAACTGCGCCGCCGCCGGTCGCGGCGATGCAGCC
>NZ_JALBGZ010000217.1:0-8928 GCF_023006515.1 Bradyrhizobium sp. PRIMUS42 | reverse complement strand
CCAGGCTCGGCACCGACGCGAGCAGATTGCGGGTGTATTCCATGGTCGGATTGCGCAGCACGGTCTCGAGCGGGCCGGTCTCGACCAGGCGGCCCTGCCGCATCACCGCGACGCGGTCGGCGATCTCGGCGACCACGCCCATGTCGTGGGTGATGAACAGCACGGCGGTGCCGTGATCGCGCTGGAGCTCGCGGATCAGGCTCAGGATCTGCTTCTGAGTGGTGACATCGAGCGCGGTGGTCGGCTCGTCGGCAATGAGCAGCTTCGGCTCCAGCACCAGCGCCATCGCGATCATGATGCGCTGGCGCTGGCCGCCGGAGAGGCGGTGCGGGTAGGAGGCGAAGATGCGTTCGACCTGGGGCAGGTGGACCTGCTCCATCATGTCGAGAATGCGCTTCCTGCGCGCCCTGGCATCGAGCTTGGTGTGCGCGCGCAGCACCTCGTCGATCTGGCGGCCGACCGGCACCACCGGATTGAGCGCGGTCATCGGCTCCTGGAAGATCATCGCCATCTGAGTTGCGCGTAGCTGGCGCAGGCGGCGGTCGGTCGCGGTGAGCAGCTCTTCGCCGACCAGCTTGACGCTGCCGGCGGTGGGCACCAGCGTGCCCTTCGGCAAAAGGCCCATCGTGGTGAGAGAGGTCACCGACTTGCCCGAGCCGCTTTCGCCAACGAGGCACAGCGTCTCGCGCTCACGGACCTGGATCGAGATGCCGTCGATGATCTTCGGTCCATTCGGCTTCTTGCCGACGGAGACGACGAGGTTGTTGATGTCGAGGATGGTGTCGGTCATCAGGTCACTCCATCGTCATTGCGAGGAGCGAAGCAACGAAGCAATCCAGAAGTCCTTCCGCGGATGCAGACTGAATTGCTTCGCTTCGCTCGCAATGACGGAACAAGGGGCAGGGGCGGCGAGACAAATCACTTCCCCTCCCGCTGCTTCATGCGGGGATCGAGGGCGTCGCGGGCCGCGTCGCCGATCAGGTTGATGCTGAGGATGGCGATCGAGAGCAGGAGGCCGGGCCAGAAGATCAGCGATGGCTTGATCTGGAAGTACTGGCGGCCCTCGGCCATGATGTTGCCCCACGTCGGCGTTTCCGGCGAGATGCCGGCGCCGAGGAAGGAGAGGATGGCCTCGGTGAGGATCGCGCTGGCGCAGACATAGGTGCCCTGGACGATCAGCGGCGCGATCGTGTTCGGCATCAGGTGCCGCCACATGATCTTCGGCAGGCTGGAGCCGACCGAGATCGCCGCCTCGACGTACGGTTCTTCGCGCGCCGACAGCACGACCGAGCGCACCAGGCGCGCCACGCGCGGAATCTCGGGAATGGTGATCGCGATCAGCACGGTCCAGAGGCTGGCACCGGACAGCGACACCACCGCGATCGCCAGCAGGATGCTCGGCATCGCCATCAAGCCGTCCATGACCCGCATCAAGACGGCATCGACCAGCTTGAAGAAGCCGGAGACGAGCCCGATCGCGAGCCCGATGACGATCGACAGGATCGCCGAGCCGATGCCGATCAGAAGCGAGATGCGGCCACCATAGAGGACGCGCGAAGCCAGGTCACGGCCATAGGCGTCGGTGCCGAGCAGGAATTGCCCGGACGACGGCTTCAGCCGCTGCGACGGCGCGAGCTGGATCGGATCATGCGGCGCGATCAGCGGCGCGAGGATCGAGATCAGCACGATCAGCGCGAGCAGGACCGTCGCCGTCGCGATGATCGGTGTCGAGGTCAGGAATCCGAAGCGCGGGCGCAGAGGCGACGTGATCGGAATAGAGGACTGGGGAAGGGTATCGACCGACATGTTTGTCCTTGTCCTTGCCTCAGTACCGGATCCGGGGATCGAGCAGGGTGTAGGCGACGTCGATGAGAAGGTTGACGACGACGTAGATCAGCGACGTCAAGAGGATCATCGCCTGGATCACCGGATAGTCGCGCGCCAGCACTGCGTCCACGGTGAGCCGGCCGATGCCGGGGATGTTGAACACGCTCTCGGTGACGACGACGCCCGAAATCAGAAGCGCAAAGCCGGTGCCGATCACGGTGATCACAGGCACGGCGGCGTTGCGCAGCGCGTGCCGCATCATCACGGCAACCTCGTTGATGCCCTTTGCGCGCGCCGTGCGGACGTAATCCTCGCCGAGCACGTCGAGCATCGCCGCGCGCGTCATGCGCGCGATCAGCGCGATGTAGATGAAGGAGAGGGCGCAGGTCGGCAGGATCATCCGCTCGAAGAACGGCCCGAAGCCGTTAAAGATGCTGCGGAAGCCCTGCACCGGCACCCAGCGCAGTTCGATCGCGAAGATCTGGATCAGGATGTAGCCGACCACGAACACCGGCACCGAGAAGCCGAGCACGGAGAGGCCCATCACGAAACGGTCGATCCAGGTGCCGTGCTTCCACGCCGCGATCACGCCTAAGGGAACGGCGACGATGACGGCGAGGATGATGGTCGACAGCGCGATCGAGATCGACGGCTCGACGCGCTGGCCGATCATCTTCATGACAGGCAGATTGGAGATCAGCGACGTGCCGAGGTCGCCGTGCAGCAGCTTGTTCACCCAGGTGATGAACTGCACGATCAGCGGCTCGTTGAGGCCGAGCGAGGTGCGGATGCGCTCCAGCCGTTCGGGCGTCGCGTTGTCACCGGCGAGAATCGCGGCGGGGTCGCCAGGGGTGAGGCGGAGCAGGAGGAAGACGAACAGCGCGACGACGCCCATCACGGGCACGGCGGCGAAGATTCGGCGTAGGAGATATCCGAGCAAGTTGGATTCCGTCAGATTAGAGTCAAATCGGCGGCAGCCGCGATGGTCAGTTCTGCCACTAGCCTAACATTTCAGCAATTCCCGTGCCATCAGGGCCACAGATTTTGCAGTGCGGCTAAGCTCGCAGGGTGGGCAAAGCGGAGCGTGCCTACCGCTCCTCCATTTGGCAGAATGGTGGGCACGGCGCGACGCGCCCTTTGCCACCCTGCGGAATAGCTAGGGAACAGCGGCGCCGTCACTCCAGCGTCGCCAGCAGACCCGCCATCAACCGACCGCGCTCAACCAGACTCTCGACTTCGATATACTCCTCGAGCGTGTGGCCATTGCCGCCGCGCACGCCCAGGCCGTCGAGCGTCGGGATGCCCATTGCACCGGTGAAGTTTCCGTCGGAGCCGCCGCCGGAGCTCGCATGCGGCAGTTCGGCGCCGAGTGATTTGGCGATGCCGCGCGCCTTTTCATACAGCGCCATCGTGCCGGCATCCGGTTCCCACACCGGGCGCGTCACCCCGCGTGTCACCTTGAAGGCGACGTCGTTGCTCGTGCCGGACAGCGCCAGCATCCGCTCGACGCCGCGGTCGAGATCGGCCTGCCGTTTGGCCATGGAGAGCGCTTCGCCGGTGGCGGTCGTGGCAACGCAATTGACCCATTGCCCGCCATGCACGACGCCGACCGAGAAGGTGCAGTCCTCCGTCGTCATCGCGTCGATGGCGAGAATCTGCCGCGCCATCTCGCGGATCGCCGAGCGTCCCGCCGACAACGTCGCGCCGGCGTGGCTCGGCCGGCCCGTCGCCTCGAGATTGAATCGTGCGATGGCATAACGTCCGGTGGTGACGCCGTTGTCGGTACGGCCGGGCTCGGGCACCAGCACATATTTGTTGCGCGCAGCCTCCGCCTCGATGATGTCGCGTGTCGAGGGCGTGCCGACTTCCTCGTCAGGCGTGAACAGCACGGTGATCGGCAGCGGCGTGGTGAAGGATGCGCGCGCCAGCTGCCGGATCGCTTCCAGCGACAGGTAGTTGCCGCCCTTCATGTCGTAGATGCCGGGGCCATAGCACTTGTTGCCCTCGCGCCGCCATTTCAGCTTCTCGATGGTGCCGACCGGGTGGACGGTATCCATGTGGCCGGCGATCAGGATGCCGGGCCCGCCCTGCTTCGGGTGCGGAAAGCGCGCGCGGATCACGCCACCGAAGCCTTGCCGTCCGACGATGCGCTCGATCGTCGCACCCATGATCGCCATATCCCGCGCCGCGATATCGAGCATGCGGTTCACGGCACCAGCATCCCAGGTCGGGCTCTCGCATTCGACCCAGCCACGCAGACCCTGGAGCATTGCCTCGGAATCGAAAGGAAGATTGGCTGGATTCATCTCGATGTCTCTCAAGCTTCGAAAGATGGAACGCGCGTTGCATTGCCGCGCGGCAGGACGAGTGGAGAGTGTTGTAGAGCCAAACCGATCCTTGTGGAGCCCGTGCCCGCGCCGCCAGGGCTTGCAGCGAAACCGGATTGACGCGCTCGGCCCTGTCTGCAAGTCTCGAAAGATAAAGGCATTGCATGAGGTTAGTTCGCCCAAGGAACGAGCCGCATGCTTAACCAATAACCTGCCTTTGAACAGTTTCACGTCAGGAGAAACTTTTTATGTTCCACTTCATGCGCCGGAGGCCTCGCGCGCTTGCCTCCAAACTTGCGCTGTCGGTCGTCGCGCTTTCGACCGCGCTGGCCTCGCCAGTGCTCGCAGCGGGCAAGACCATCACGGCGGTGATGCATTCCGATCTGCGCATCATCGATCCCATCTTCACCACGGCCTACATCACGCGCGACCATGGCTACATGGTCTACGACACGCTGGTGGCCCCCGATTCGACCTTCAAGATCCAGCCGCAGATGGCGGACTGGAAGATCTCCGACGACAAGCTGACCTACACCTTCACTCTGCGCGACGGGCTGAAGTGGCATGACGGCGCGCCGGTGACTGCGGAGGACTGCGTCGCTTCGTTGAAGCGCTGGGCCGCGGTCGACGGCATGGGCCAGAAGCTCATGGACTTCACCGCGAGCATCGAGGCGACCGACGCCAAGACCATCACGCTGAAGCTGAAGGAGCCCTACGGCCTCGTGCTCGATTCCATCGGCAAGCCGTCCTCGCGCGTCGCCTTCATGATGCCGAAGCGCCTCGCCGAGACGCCGGCGGACAAGCAGATCCCCGAGCAGATCGGCTCGGGTCCGTTCAAGTTCGTGGCGTCGGAATTCCAGCCGGGTGTGAAGGCGGTCTACGTCAAAAACACCGATTACGTGCCGCGCAAGGAGCCGGCGAGCTGGACCTCGGGCGGCAAGGTGGCGAAGGTCGACCGCGTCGAATGGATCACGATGCCGGACTCTCAGACCGCGGTGAACGCGCTGCAGTCGGGCGACATCGATTTCATGGAGAACCTGCCCTACGACATGCTGCCGGTGCTGGAGGCGAACAAGGAGATCACGATCGAGGTCTCGAACAAGTTCGGCTTTCAGACCCTCGGCCGGATGAACTTCCTTTATCCGCCGTTCGACAACGTGAAGGTGCGGCGGGCTGCTCTTCTGGCCATGAACCAGAAGGACGTGCTCGACGCGCTGGTCGGCAATGCCAAATATCAGAAGATCTGTGGTGCGTTCTTCATTTGCGACACGCCGTTCGCAACCGAGGCCGGCGCCGAGACTCTGGTGAAGGGCAATGGCATGGCGGAAGCCAAGAAGGCGCTCGCCGAGTCCGGCTATGACGGCACCCCGGTCGTGGTCATGGCGCCCGGCGACGTCACGACCCTCAAGGCGCAACCGATCGTCGCGGCCCAGTTGCTGCGCGAGGCCGGCTTCAAGGTCGACCTGCAGGCGACCGATTGGCAGACGGTGGTGAGCCGTCGCGCCAGCCAGAAGCCGCCGAAGGAGGGCGGCTGGAACATGTTCTTCACCAACTGGGTCGCAGCCGACGTCTCCAACCCGATCGCCAATCTCTCGATCGGCGGCCAGGGCAAGAAGGGCGGCTGGTTCGGCTGGGCGGAAAGCGCCAAGATCGAGCAGCTCAAGGACGCCTTCGTCCGCGCCCCCTCGCTCGACGAGCAGAAGAAGATCGCCGCCGACATCCAGAAGGAAGCCTATGAGCAGGTGATCTATATCCCGCTCGGGCAGTATCTCCTGCCGAGCGGCTGGCGCAAATCGCTGACCGGCGTGCTCGACGGCCCGGCGACGCCGCTGTTCTGGAACGTCGACAAGTCGGAGTAGGCGGGCGACGCGTTCCCGCGACTTTTGTCGGATCGTGATGCGGCGCCGCTGATATCAGCGGCGCCGCTGCCTTTTGTTGGCTGCGCCAATTGAGAAGCGCGCGGCTTTTAACCCTTCCAATGTCCGATCATTGCTATTTGTTTCAATCTTGAAATAGATGTGTGCTCCTCACGTATTACTTTCCCTTCCTCAATCTGATTCCCGTGTCGATCGATTTTGCATTACAGGCGATGGCCGAACGGTCCGATCGCACGCCGGCGCGTTGGCGGCGACCTTTCCTGCGTTGGCTGGATGGCGTCGAGGCGGGCTGGGCCGTGCCCCTTCTCATCGGCTGCTTCGTTGCGATCTGGACGCTCTATCTGGCGATCGCCTATGCCGGCGGCGGCCTGCACCCTGATACGCTCGAGGCCTGGACACTGGGGCGGCATTTTGCCTGGGGCTATCACAAGCATCCGCCCTTGACCGGCTGGATCGCCGCTGGCTGGACCTCCGTCTTCCCGCTCAGCGACTGGTCGCTGCAGTTGATGGCGATGGCCAATGCCGGGCTTGCGCTGATCTTCGTCGACCAAATCGCGCGGCAATTCGTGACCGGGCACAAGCGCATCCTGGTGCTCTTGCTCCTGATGCTGACACCGATTTATCAATTCCACGCCCAGCGCTTCAATGCCAATTCGGTGCTGCTCGCGGCCTGGCCGCTGGCGACCTGGTGCTTCCTGCGTGCATTCGAGACGCGGGCCCCGCTGTGGGCGGTCGCGGTGGGATGCACGACGGCGTTGGCAATGGTCGGCAAATATTATTCGATCTTTCTCGTCACGAGCTTCGCGCTTGCCGCGCTGGCACACCCGGCGCGACGCGCCTATTTCACCTCCGCTTCGCCCTGGATCTCGGTCGTCGTCGGGCTCGCGGCGCTATCACCCCACATCCATTGGCTCGCGACAACGGGCGCGTCGACTTTCACCTACGCGCTGGCGCATGCCAACGGAAGCACTGCGACTTCACTCGGCGAGGCGAGAAACTTTCTGCTGGGGCTGGCGGCGGCGATGAGCATGTCGGCCGTGCTCTGGGTGCTCGTCGCAGGAACGCGCTTGAAGCAGTTTCCGGCCGACTTCGGGGCGATGAGCCCGGGCCTGCGGCTTCTGTTCTACGTCGCGATCGGCACGATCCTGCTGCCCATCCTGACCTCGCTTGTGATGGGCACAGATCTGCCGTCGCTATGGGCGTTGCAGGGCTTGTTCCTGTTTACCGTTCTCGTGGTCTGCGGCACAAGCTACCCGATCGAGCGCTTCTACACGGTCAACCTGACCGTGATCGTGGCCGGCGTCGCGCTGGCCGCCGTCCTGGTCGCCGCGCCGATCCATGCCGTCTATCGCAACGATCGCGGTTATGAGGAGGGCCGGAATCTTTACGCCCAGACGGCCGGCGAACTGACGCGCGCGTGGCGGGAGCTGACCGGCGTGCCGCTGAGCGCCGTGAGTGGTGATGGTTCGCTCGCCTTCGCCGCCGCGTTCTACGGCCAGGACCATCCGTATAATGCGGGACCCTTCGAGTACGAAGATACGTTGGGATTGCCGCGCAAGACGTCGCTCGACCGCGGCTGGGCCGCGCTCTGTTTCCGCGACCAGGAGCCTTGCATCCGATGGATGGAGTGGGCGTCCTCCCGGACCGGACACTTCGTCAGGCGTGAGTTCACTGCGCAGGCGACCCTGTGGGGGCGGCCCGGTCTCGCGCGGGAGGTCGTTGTGCTCATGGTGCGGCCGAGGGGAATGCGGACGATCCCCAAGAGCGCTGCAGATGATTTCAGCGCCAGCCGGCGGGCGACCGACTAGGGGACCATGCTCAGCAGTGGCTGTCGCGAACCTGCTCGAGCCCCTCGCTGGCAAATGGCGTTGTGAACGTGGTCTGCTCAGCACCCGGTTCGGAACTTTCCGCCCTCTGCCGCTCTACGTCGTGATCTTCGCGGTGTTCCGGTTCCATTGCAGCGGCCTTTCAAAAAATGCTGCAGGACAACATCGCGGCCGCCGGGAAGTTCCTTACCCGACAGGACGATGATGCGGCTTGAACAGCCGTCCCTTCTCCACCACCAGCACAATCGCGAGCGCAGCCAGCGTCGACAGGAAGAAGCCGACCGAGAACGGCAGCAGTGTTCCGTCGAAGCTCTGTCCGATCGCCATGCCGACCACGATTCCGATCAGCGTCGTGATCGAGCCGTAGAGCGAGGAGGCGGTGCCGGCGATCTGGCCCTGCGGCTCCATCGCGAGCGCGGTGAAGTTCGCGATCATCATGCCGAACGAGAACATCATCAAGGCGGAGAGCACCATGAACAATGCGAGCGGCAGCATGCCGAGGCTTTCCGTCAGCAGCATCACGGCGGCAACGACCGTGTAGAGCGCCAGTGCCCCGTGCGAGATCACGCGCATGCCGAGCCGCCCGACCAGCCTCGCATTGAGGAAGCCGGCGATGGCCGTGCCGGCCGCAATCGCGGCGAAGGCGAGCGGGAAGTAATGGCCGAGGTGATAGATTCCGGTGAAGACCTGCTGGGCGCAGAAGACATAGGCGAAGAGCGCGCCGATGACGCTGCCGGCGGCCGTGGCATAGCCGATGGTCTGGCGGTTGGTCACGGTCTGCCGAAACGCCGAGAGCACGTCGGCGGGCGCCAGCGACCGGCGCCCGGACTCGGGAAGGGTCTCAGGCAGCCGCAGCACGCACCATGCGAGCGCGAGCAGGCCGTACAGCATTAGCACGACGAAGATGCCGCGCCACGCCGTCACCAGCAGCACCGCCTGGCCGAACGAGGGGGCGATCACGGGCACCGCGATGAACACCATCATGGCGAGCGACATCACGCTCGCCATGCGCCGGCCGGCATAGCAGTCGCGCACGATCGAGGTCGCGATCACGCGCGTCGCCGAGGTGCC
>NZ_JALBGZ010000216.1:0-8928 GCF_023006515.1 Bradyrhizobium sp. PRIMUS42 | reverse complement strand
CGGCCAGCTTCGGCCCCGACGCCACCGCCTTGCGCAAGGCCGCCCATGGTGCGCTGGACAAGGTCACCACCGGGATCGAGCGGCTGCACTTCAACGTCTGCCTCGCCCATATCCGCGAGTTCGCGAATACCTTCTCGGAAATCTTGCAGCGCCCCGGCCAGTCCGCCGCGAACCTGGCTCCGGACTTGGCTTGGGCGATCCGGGAAGCCGACCAGATCCTGGTCCAGCTGTTCTCCCCGATGATGCCGCACCTCGCCGAAGAGTGCTGGCAGGTTCTGGGCCAGAGCGGGCTGGTTTCCGAGGCCAATTGGCCCCAAATCGAACGCGATTTGCTGGTTGAAGACAGCGTGACCCTGGTGGTCCAGGTCAACGGGAAGAAGCGGGGTGAGGTCACAGTTGCAACAGCGGCCCAGAATCCGGAAATCGAGGCTGCCGTTTTGGCCCTCGATGCGGTAAAGCTGGCCCTGGACGGCAAGCCCGTCCGCAAGGTGATCATCGTCCCCAAGAGGATCGTAAATGTTGTCGGCTAGGATCCGCATCGCAGCCCGCTTGCTGGCGGTCGCCGCCTTGGCCGCGCTGACGGCCGGCTGCTTCCAGCCGATGTATGCCGAGCGGAGCGACGGCACCCCCGGCCTGCGCGAGAAGCTGATGGGCATCGAGCTGCCCCCGATCAGCAAGCCCAATGCCTCCCGCGAGGCCCGCGTCGGCGTGGAAATCCGCAACGCGCTGGCCTTCAAGCTTTACGGCAGCGCGACGGGCATGCCGCCGACCCATCGGCTGGACATCCGCTTCACCACCAGCCGTTCCTCGCTGATCGTCAGCGCCACGACGGGACTGCCGACCAGCGAAAATCTCGGTGTCGACGCCCAGTACAATCTGATCGAGGTCGCGACCGGCAGGTCTGTCATGACCGGCGCGACCTTCTCACGCGTGTCCTACGACATGCCGGGGTCCTATCAACGCTTCTCGCGCACCCGCGCCGTGCGCGATGCCGAGGATCGCGCCGCCAGCGAGATCGCCGAGAACATCACGACCCGGCTCGCCTCGTTCTTCACCGCCGGCACGTAAATCACTCCAGTCATTCCGGGGCGCCCGTAGGGCGAACCCGGAATCTCGATCCATAATCTCCGGATTCCGGGTTCGCGCGCTGCGCGCCCCGGAATGACGATGGGACCCGATGGTCGCGCTGCGCGGAAAAGAGATCGACGCCTTCCTTGCCCGCCCCGATGCGGGCCGTCCGATCATCCTGCTCTACGGCCCCGACGCCGGCCTCGTGCGCGAGCGCGCGGATGCGCTGATCGCCTCTGCCGTCGACGATCCCAACGATCCCTTCTCACTGGTCAAGCTGGATGGCGACGAGCTCTCCGCCGAGCCGTCCCGCCTCGTCGACGAAGCCATGACCGTGCCGCTGTTCGGCGGCCGCCGCGCGATCCGCATCCGAGCCGGCTCGCGCAGCTTTGCCAGCGGCGTCGACACGCTCGCAGAGATGAGCGTGAGGGATTGCCGCATCGTGATCGAGGCCGGCGAGCTGCGCCCGGAATCGCCGTTGCGCAAAGCCTGCGAGAAGGCCAAGGCCGCCGTCGCGATCGGCTGCTATCCCGACACCGAGCGCGATCTCGCCAAGCTGATGGAAGACGAGCTCCGTATCGCCAATTTGCGCATCGCGCAGGAGGCCCGCGCAGCGCTGATGTCGTTCCTCGGCGGCGATCGCCAGGCCTCGCGCAACGAGCTGCGCAAACTCACGCTCTATGCGCATGGCAAAGGCGAGATTACGCTGGACGACGTGATGTCCGTGGTCGCCGATGCGTCCGAGCTGAAGCTCGATCCGATCGTCGACGGCGCCTTCGCCGGTCGGCCCGACATCGTCGAGACCGAATTTGCCAAGGCCATGATCGCCGGCACCTATCCCGGCGTGATCATCTCGGCGGCGCAGCGCCAGGCCGCGTGGCTGCACAAATCGGCGCTGGCGATCGCCGACGGCACGCCGGCCTCCACGGTGCTCGACAGCGGCTATCCGCGCCTGCACTTTTCTCGAAAGCCCGCGGTCGAAACCGCGCTCCGCAATTTCAGCGTGGCGCGGCTCGCCGCCATCATCGAGCAGCTCGCGACCGCGGCACTCGACACCCGGAAGCAATCCACCCTCGCCGCCGCCATCGCCCAACGCACGCTGATGGCGATCGCCGCGAATGCGAAGCGGCGGGGATAGGCCCGGGCTTTCTCGTCCCCGGACGCAGCGCAGCGCTTCTTAGCGGTGCGCTGCAGAGCCGGGGCCCATGCCTCTGCGATTTCGTTCTTGGCCTTCTGGGTCCCGGCTCAGCGCAGCAACGCTTCGCGTTGCAGGGCGTCCGGGACACGAGAATGGAGAACGGTGCGCTCAGATGCGCTCCACACACCCACTGTCATCCCCCGTTCGCGAGGACGACACCGAGGACGAAGCCTACAGCGCGCCCTTGGCCAGCCGCTTCATCACCTCGTCGAGCTGATCGAGGTTGCGGTAGTTGATCTGGACCGAACCGCCGGGGTCGCGGTGATTGACGGTGACCTTGAGGCCGAGCGCGTCGCTGACGCGCTTCTCCAGATCGATCGTGTCGGGGTCCTTTTCCTTAGCCCCGGTTGCGCGCGCCTTTTGCGGCTTGCGCTCCGGCACGCCCTCTTCATGCGCGAGCGCCTCGGCCTGGCGGACATTGAGGCCTTCCTCCACGATACGCTTGGCGGCGGCGAGCGGATCGGGCACGCCGATCAGTGCGCGGGCGTGGCCGGCTGTCAGCTCGCCGGTGGCGATGAAGGCCTGTACTTCGGCCGGCAGCTTCGTCAACCGCATCATGTTGGCGACGTGGCTGCGGCTCTTGCCGACGACCTTTGCGATATCGTCCTGGCTGCGTTTGAACTCGTTGGCGAGCGCGTGGTAGCCCTGCGCCTCTTCCATCGGGTTGAGGTCTTCGCGCTGCACGTTCTCGACGATCGCGAACTCCAGCGCGTCGCTGTCGCTGATGTCGACCGGCACGATCGGCACTTCGTGCAGGCCGGCCATTTGCGAGGCGCGCCAGCGCCGCTCGCCGGCGATGATCTCGAAGCGGTCCTGTGCACCCTTGACCGGACGCACCACGATCGGCTGGATCACGCCATGCTGCTTGATGGACTCGCTGAGCTCTTTCAGCTCGGCGTCGGAAAAGGTGCGGCGCGGATTGCGCGGATTGGCCTTGATGAACTCGATCGGCACCTTGCGTTGCGCGCGCGGACGATCGACGTGCTGGGCTTCGCCGCCGACATCGCCGATCAGACTTGCAAGACCCCGGCCCAGTCGCGAACGCGCTTCATCGGCCATCGCCAGCTCCCTTGGATTCACGGTGCAGCACTCCAGAACTGAATTGTCGAAACTCGTAGGTCGTAGGGCGGATTAGCGCAGCGTAATCCGCCACAGGTTTGTTCGCGGCAAGAGTCGGCCGGTTACGCTGCGCTAACCCGCCCTACGGATCTCACGTCAATGCGTGACGCGCAGCTCGCGCTCGCGCTGGATCACTTCGGTGGCGAGCCGCAAATACGCTTCGCTGCCAACGCATTTGAGATCGTAGACCAGCACCGGCTTGCCATAGGACGGTGCTTCCGAGATGCGCACGTTGCGCGGGATCATGGTCTTGTAGACCTTCTCGCCCATGAACTGCCGAACGTCGGCGACGACCTGGTTCGACAGGTTGTTGCGCGAGTCGAACATGGTCAGCACGATGCCGTGGATCGACAGGTTCGGATTGAGCGTCGAGCGGACCTGCTCCACCGTCTGCAGCAATTGCGACAGACCTTCGAGCGCGAAGAACTCGCACTGCAGCGGCACCAGGATCGCATCGGACGCCGCCATCGCGTTCACCGTGAGCAGGTTCAGCGAAGGCGGGCAGTCGATCAGCACATAAGTGTAATCGGCATCCGGCGAGACGTTGTTGTTGAGCGCGCCGATGGCGTCGCGCAGCTTGAAGGCGCGGCCCGGCGTGGTGCCGAGCTCAAGCTCGAGACCGGAGAGGTCCATGGTCGAGGGCGCGATGTGCAGCCGCGGCACCGCGGTTGAGACCACGGCCTCACGCAGCGGGGCTTCACCGATCAGCACGTCATAGGTCGAGCAGGAGCGGCTGCGGCGGTCGATGCCGAGGCCGGTCGAGGCATTGCCCTGGGGATCGAGATCGACGATCAGGACGCGTTCGCCAATCGCCGCGAGCGCCGTTCCCAAGTTGATCGCTGTGGTTGTTTTTCCAACACCGCCCTTCTGATTCGCCAGCGCGAGGATGCGCGGATGGCCGTGCGGGACCTCGCTGATCGGTGCTTGGGCCGGTTCTTGGGCTGGTTCTTGGACAGGGTCTTGGGTCTGCTCTTGCTGCGGATCGTCAATCACGGTCATCGAATTTCCCCACTCAACCCCTGAGCGCCTCAGCTGCGCCGTTCGGCGGCATCGAGCTCCACGATCCAGCCGTCGCCCGTGCGGCTCCGGTGGAGCTGAGGCTCAATATTCCAATATTTAGCGGCTTCGGTCAATTCACCCTCTACATCTTGACCCTTGAGAAACAGCGCCTTTGCGCCGTGGCGCATCAGCGGCTCCGCAAAGCCGATGAGTTGATGTAGCGGAGCAAGCGCACGCGCGGTGACGCAATCGACGGGGCCGGTGATTCTATCCACATTATCCCCGATCTCAGCGAGATGTACGACTCCCGGAGATGCGGTGACGCGAATCGCCTCGCGCAGGAACGCCGCCTTCTTGGCGATCCGCTCGACGAGATGGACGCTCGCACCCGGCGTCCCGGCCATGGCGCAGGCCAGCACGACACCGGGGAAACCGCCGCCGCTGCCAAGGTCGGCCCAACGTTTTGCACCGGGCGCGAGATCGACGAGCTGGAGCGAGTCGGCAATGTGTCGGGTCCAGAGCTGCGGCAGAGTCGAGGGCGCGACCAGATTGGTCTTGGCCTGCCACTCCCGGAGCAGTCCAATGTAGCGGTCAAGCCGGGCTTCCGTTTCATGTGAAACGGGCGCAAGCCTCAAGGCCTCGCGCTTGTCGGCGGCGATGATCGAATCAAACGCCTGATCGTTGGCGCTGGCCTTGTCGATCTTCGGTTTGGCTGGCGCCGGTTCAAATCGACCTGCGCCCTCGCCTGTTCCGGGTCGCCGCGTTAGCGGCCTGTCGCCGCCTGGTCCGCGCTGTTTCACGTGAAACGCCTATGCGATTGCTTTGGAGATCTTTCGTGCCTCGCGCCGGAGATAGGCCGCGAGGATGCCGAGCGCAGCCGGCGTCATGCCGTCGATCCGGCCGGCCTGGCCGACCGTGAACGGCCGCGCCTTCTCCAGCTTGGCTCGCACCTCGTTGGAGAGACCGGGAACGAGGCTGTACTCGACCTCTGACAGCACCATCCCCTCGTCGCGCCGGAAGGCCTCGACGTCGGCGCTCTGGCGCTCGAGATAGACATCGTATTTGGCGTCGATCTCGAGGTGGGTGGCGATGACGGGATCAATGGCGGACAGCTCCGGCCAGATCGCACGGACCTGGCTCCAGCCGATCTCCGGATAGGCCATCAGCTCGAAGGCCGACCGGCGCTGGCCATCCCGGTTCAGGGACAGGCCGTGCTTGATCGCCTCGTTCGGGGTGATCGTCAGCGACTTCGACAGCGTTCTGGCCGCATTCAGCGCGTCCATCTTGGCGCGATGATGCTGGGTCCGGGCATTGCCGACGCAACCGAGCGCGATCCCCTTCTCGGTCAGACGCTGATCCGCATTGTCGGCCCGCAGCGTTAGCCGATATTCGGCCCGCGACGTGAACATCCGATAGGGCTCGCTGATCCCGCGGGTGACGAGATCGTCGATCATCACGCCGAGATATCCGTCGGCCCTATCGAACACCGTCAGCGCGGCGCCGCTGGCGGAGAGCGCGGCGTTCAGGCCGGCCACGATGCCCTGCCCGGCGGCCTCTTCGTATCCGGTGGTGCCGTTGATCTGCCCGGCCAGGAACAGACCGCGCAGGCGCTTGGTCTGCAGGGTCGGATCAAGCTCCCGGGGATCGATGTGGTCGTATTCGATGGCATAGCCCGGGCGGACCATCTTGACCCGCTCCAGGCCAGGAATGCTGGCGAGGATCGCGAGCTGGACCTCCTCGGGCAGAGAAGTCGAGATGCCGTTGGGATAGACCGTGCTGTCGTCGAGCCCTTCCGGCTCCAGGAAGATCTGATGTCCATCGCGATCACCGAAGCGGACGATCTTGTCCTCGATCGACGGACAATAGCGCGGTCCGGAGCTCTTGATCTGGCCAGAGTACATCGGCGAGCGATGAACATTGGCCCGGATCACCTCGTGAGTGGCGGACGTGGTCCGGGTGATGCCGCATTGGATCTGCGGCGTCGTGATCCGCTCGGTCATGACCGAGAATGGCTCCGGCGGCTCATCTCCGGGCTGCATCTCGACCGCAGACCAGTCGATCGTGGTGCCGTCCAGACGCGGCGGGGTGCCGGTCTTGAGCCGCCCGAGGGTGAAGCCGGCACGCTCAAAGGAGGCGGACAGACCCATCGCAGGAGCCTCACCGACACGGCCGGCGGGCCAATTCTTCTCGCCGAGATGAATGAGACCGCGTAGGAACGTGCCGGTGGTGACAACCACCGCCCCTGCCCGAAGCTCCCGGCTATCGGCCAGACGCAGACCGACGACCCGGCCCTCGACTACGATCAGCTCGTCGGCCTCGCCTTCGATAACGGAAAGACCTTCGGTCTCCCGGATCGCGGCCTGCATCGCGGCGGCATAGAGTTTTCGGTCGGCCTGGGCTCGGGGACCACGGACCGCGGGTCCCTTGCGGCGATTGAGCACGCGGAACTGGATGCCGCCGGCATCGCCCACACGTCCCATCAGACCATCGAGCGCATCGACCTCGCGAACCAGATGCCCCTTGCCGAGACCGCCGATAGCAGGATTGCAGGACATCGCACCGACGGTGGAGAAATGGTGCGTCACCAGCGCGGTGGTCGCACCCATCCGGGCAGACGCGGCCGCGGCTTCACAGCCGGCATGGCCGCCGCCAATCACGATGACGTCGAAGCTCTCTCGCTCTGTTCGCATGAGCGGACTTCTAGCCCAGAGGCAGGAAAGCCGGAAGTGGAAACTGGCGAGGCGGGTGTTTCACGTGAAACGGGGTTGGCTCGCGGAGCCTCCAATACCGATTCGCGAAAACAACCCCATGCACAGTAGAATGGGTGTTGAAAGGACTGCTGTTTCACGTGAAACGAAATGCAGCTTGTCGGCAGAAGTCACCTGAAGAGATTGCCAGATTGACCCTCAGGCCCGTAACCGCGCCGGAGACGGGCGGTCTCGCCCGGCCGTTGCGAGCGTCGCAAAGCAATGCGGAGATTCTTCGTGGAGACAGCTAGGATTGCTTCGTCGCAAGGGCTCCTCGCAATGACGGAATCAAGGGCCGAGCCCTTAGGTCTCGGTAGGTGGTGCGTTCGAGCCGACTGGGCGCCATGGTCTCGAACCGAGACCAATCGGGCACGCCTGTTTCACGTGAAACAAGTGGACGGCTCGGATGGAGCCAAGTCGTTTGTCCGGCACCAGCGAATTACCATTCTCTCCGCCCCCAGGTTACGAGGGCGTCACTTCGGGGGCTGAGCCAGTTTAACCTGACAAGCCGGTTCCACTCGCGTTTCACGTGAAACACAAAAAATGGAACAAGGTCTAATTCTACAATGAAGAACTAGCTCTACTTTCCAATGCAGAACTTCTGAAAAATGGTTCCCAGGACGTCCTCGACGTCCACCCGGCCCAACAGCCGACCCAGGGCATAAGCGGCAGCACGCAGCTCCTCGGCCGCCAGCTCCTCGCCCTCTTCTACGAGCCCCAGACTCCGGCGCAAGCTGTCAGATGCGCGGTTCAACAAGACGCGCTGGCGAGCCCTGGTCACCACGGCGCCCTCCGTGGTTTTGAAAAACTCCGAAGCGAATTTCACCAGGGCATCCACCAACTCGGGGATGCCATCACCGCGACTCGCCGAGATCCCGAACTCGCCGCTCGGCCTCACGCCCCCACCCCCGCCAAGATCGATCTTGTTGCGGACGATCCAGATCGACCCCTCCGACCGGTCGCCGTCTTCGGATTTCCGAAGTGACCGCACCGCGTCCGGATCAACGGCCTGCTCGGCTTCCACCAGCCACAACACCAGGTCGGCGTCCTCGGCCCGCGCCCGCGCCCGGCGCACGCCCTCCTGCTCGACGGGATCGTCGGTCTCGCGAATGCCGGCGGTGTCGATCACCGTGACGGGATAGCCGTCGAGATCGAGCTGCACCTCGATCACGTCGCGCGTGGTGCCGGCATGGGGCGAGACGATCGCAACCTCGCGACGCGCGAGCTGATTCATCAGCGTCGATTTGCCGACGTTCGGCTCTCCCGCGATGGCAACCACGAGACCGTCGCGCAGTCGTTCAGAATGCCCCTGTGCCGCAAGCACTTCTGCGATTTCGTCATGAAGGGCTTTGATCGCTTTCTTCGCCGGCGCCATCAGCTCCGCCGGCACGTCGCCCTCATCGGAAAAATCGATGCCGGCCTCGATCAGCGCGGACGCCTCGATGATCCGCTCGCGCCAGTCGCGCGCGCGATCCCCGAGCAGGCCCTGCAGCTGCCGCAGCGCCTGGCGGCGCTGCCGGTCGGTGTCGGCGTGAATGAGATCGTCAAGACCCTCGGCCTCGGTGAGATCGAGCTTGCCGTTCTCGAAGGCACGCCGCGTGAACTCACCTGGTTCGGCCGCCCGCGTATGCTGAATAACCGAAATTGAGGCGAGGAGCGCCGCCAGCACCGCGCGGCCGCCATGGACGTGAAATTCAGCGACGTCCTCGCCGGTCGCACTCGCCGGCCCTGGAAACCAGAGCACGACCGCATCGTCGATCGGCCGGCCCGCTTCATCGCGGAGCAGCCGGCGACCGG
>NZ_JALBGZ010000215.1:0-8929 GCF_023006515.1 Bradyrhizobium sp. PRIMUS42 | reverse complement strand
CTCGGCGACCTTGCGCTGCTGCTCGGCCGCCTCGGCCCTCGCCTGCTCGATCTGCTTCTGCCTCTCTGCGGCAATGCGGGCGTCTTCGGCAACCTTGGCTGCAGCGGCCGCCTTGTCCTGCTCGGCCTTCTGGGCGCGCTCGGCAATCAGCCTGGTCTTTTCCTGCTCGGCCGCCCTTGCCTTTTGCTCGGCTGAGGCACGCGTCTCCTCGGCGCCGATCTTGTTCAACTGGCCTTTGGCGAGATTGGCATAGAATCCCTCAGGATATTGCGCCAGGAACGCTTCCCACCCGTCCCGGGTGCCGAGTTGGAGCGCAAGTTCATAGTCTCGCCTGAGCTCAGACTGCGGATTGGGTTGCGGGCCGCTCGCAACGGGCTTGGCAGGAACGAGCGGCACGTCATCGCCGCCGAGCGAGCCATACACGAAAGGCTCTTGCTTGTTCGCGGTGCTCTTCAGCACGTCATCGCGCACGAAGCCGAACGCTTTGCGCAGATCCAGGCCGGGCTTTGGCAGGTGGTCTGCGAGAGCCGTGGCGAACGGGCTGTTTCTGGAGTCTCCGTCGGACGCCGTCGAACCGGCCTTGGCCGCGAACGCGATCATCGTGTTCGGAGTGGTTGGCTCGACCTTGGCGAGCCCGCGGCCGATCGCGCGCGAGGCCACGGTGCGCTTCATGGATTTGGCGAACGGATTGTCGCGGCAGGCATCGAGAATGACGAGACGAAGCTGTTTGGCGGGCTCGATGCTCACCAGCACGCGATCGATCGGTAACGCCTCGTCGTAGACGTCGGTGTCGGTCTCGAGCGCGGCATCGGTCGGGATCAGATAATTGGTGCCGTCCACCTCCATGCCGTGGCCCGCATAGTAGATCACCGCGACATCGGCATCCCGGGTCCGCCCGCCGAATTCGCGCAGCGCCTTGCGCATTTCAGACGCGTTCAAGTCCTGCTTGACGTCGACCGTATCGAAGCCGGCTTTCCTCAGCATGCCGCCGACCAAGCCGGCGTCGTTCGCGGGATTGCCAAGCTTCGGCACGCTCTTGTAGGCGGAATTGCCGATGACGAGCGCGACGCGCTTATCGGCGAGCGCTGGGCTGCAACACAGAGCAAGACAAGCGAGAGCTCCGAATGCGATGGAGCAAGCCTGAAGTATCTGCTTCATCATCAGTTGCATATTTCGGCTGGTATCTTGCTCGCAGGATTGGAAGGATGATTTGCCGTTCCGAGCCGGCACCCCTTGGCGATCGGCCTACATCCGGCGTTGTTGCAGATCATCTGCCCCGAGGCCTGTGGCGTCGAGGGAGCGGCCTCCGTTTGTTTTCGATCCGTGTCCCGCCTCCTCGACTCCTCGCGCGTCGCGACCGGTTTCTTCTCCGGGATCTTCTCGCACTCATTGTCGTCACCGACGCGATAGCCGGCGCGGCAGGTGATCTTCACGCATTGATCGCCGTCGGCCTTGAAGCCGAAATTGCACACCAGCGGGCAGACGCGTCCCGGCTTGGCCTTCAGCGCATCGAGCGCGTCGACGCTAGCAAGCTTCACGTCGAACTGGGTGCCGGCATATTTGTTGAACAGCGTCAGCGAGCGCTGCGCGGCTGAACTCCACTCGCTCTCCGCAGACGAGGTCAGGCAACCGACGCGGCGCAGTTCGCTCTGTACGGATTTGGCGAGGTCGGCGGCTGACAATGTGGACGCCGGCCCGGGCGAGAGCGCGGCCACTTTCTGGTTCTCGACTTCGGGCAGCTGCCGATCGGCGGCCGGCTTTGCGGCCTGCTCCGCTTTCTCCGCGGCCTGCTTTGCAGCGAGCTCGGCCTTGGCTTTTTCCGCCGCCTGCTTCTCGGCCAATGCCTTCGCCGCCGCCGCCTCAGCCAGCTTGCGCTGGTGCTCGGCCGCCTCGGCCCTCGCCTGCTCGATCTGCTTCTGCTTCTCCGCCGCGATCCGCGCCTCTTCGGCAGCCTTGGCCGCAGCCGCTGCCTTCTCCTGCTCGGCCTTCTGGGCCCGCTCGGAGATGAGTCTTGCCTTTTCCTGCTCGGCTGCCTTGGCTTTTTGTTCGGCCGAAGCGCGCGTCTCTTCGGCGCTGATCTTGTTCAACTGACCCTTGGCGAGGTTGGCGTAGAAGCCGTCCGGATACGCCGTCAGAAACGCTTCCCAGCCGTCGCGGGTCGCCAGCTGAAGCGCGAGTTCATAGTCCCTGCGCACGGCCTCCTGCGGGTTGGCCTGAGGACCGGTCGCAGCCGGCTTGACCGCAACCAAGGGCACGTCGTCGCCGCCAAGCGAGCCGTACACATAGGGCTCCTGCTTGTAGCCTGTGCTCTTGAGCACATCGTCGCGCACGAAGCCGAAGGCCTTGCGCAAATCAAGGCCCGGCTTCGGCAGATGCTCGACCAGCGCGGCGGCGAACGGGCTGTTTCGGGAATCGCCGTCGGACGCGGTCGATCCCGCCTTTGCGGCGAACGCAATCATCGTGTTGGGACTGGTCGGCTCAACCTTGGCCAGGCCACGCCCGATCGCGCGCGAAGCCAACGTGCGCTTCATCGACTTCGCGAACGGGTTGTCGCGGCAGGCATCCAGGATGATCAGGCGCAATTGCTTGGCGGGCTCGACGGCGAACAGCGCGCGCTCCACTGGAATAGTCTCGTCGAGAACGTCGCCGTCCGTCTCCAGCGACGCGTCGGTCGGAATGAGATAGTTGGTTCCGTCGAGCTCGATACCGTGGCCGGCGTAGTAGATCACCGCCATCTCCGCATCGCGCGTCCTGCCGGCAAACTCACGCAACATGCGCCGCATCTCGCTGGCACTGAGATCAAGTCTGACGTCGACGGAATCGAAGCCAGCCTTCTTGAACATGCCGCCGACCAGAGTGGCATCGTTCGCAGGGTTACCGAGCTTGGGAGCACTTTTGTAAGCTGAATTGCCAATGACGAGCGCCACCCGGCGGTCGGCATGCGCCGGTCCGCAGGCAAGTCCCATCGTCAATATCAACAATGCAAATAACCGAAACGGAATCACTTGCGTCCCCCCGGATGCAATTCCACGAGACTATTCGGTAGCGTCGCAGATTGCTAATTCTTCCTATGTGATACTGGTCACATAGGGCTCCTCGAACGGGGGTAAGGATAATGCGGCGAAGCGTCGCCCTGCTTTGGGGGTATGCAGAAACCGCGCTACATTTGCACCACCTCGTGGCGCATCACGAAGGGTGCAAGCAGCGCGTGTACCTCGCTCGCAACCGCCTCGCGCTGCTCCGACGGCAGGCCGGCAAGGGTCACGGTGGCGATCGATCCGTGACTGCCATGGGCACCGACTTTGACCCTGCAATCGATGCCGCGTTCGACCAGCGGCGTGAGCACCTTGGTGAACACGCGCTCGGCCGCGTCCCAGCGCAGCTGCGGCTTGAACACCTTGCCGACGCCAGTCACCGGCATCGGATCGATCGGAATGACCTGCACCGGGACGGCGGCGCGCTCCGGCGTGCGCTCGCGCACCCACGTCTCCAATTCCCCCGGCTCGACCTTGGCGCCCGGTTTCAGCTGCACGTATCCCACCGGTAGCTCGCCGGCATAGGCGTCGGGCTGGCCGACCACGGCGGCGAAGCCGACGGCCGGATGGCGGAACATGATCTCCTCGATCGGCGCCGGGTCGATGTTGTGGCCGCCGCGGATCACGAGGTCCTTGGCGCGGCCGGTGATCCAGAGATAGCCATCGGCATCGAGGCGGCCGAGATCGCCGGAATTGACCCAGATCTCGTCGACGAAGGCGCCGTTGTTGTGCTCGTCGTTGAGATAGCCGCCGAACACGCCGGGCCCGGCCATGATGACGACACCGATTTCGTCCGGCTTGCAGTCGCGGATCAGGCGGCCATCGGCATCGAGCTGCACGATGCGCACGCGAGAATAAGGCATCGGCAGACCTACGGAGCCGAGCCGGATCGGCCGTGACGGATAAGCTAGCGTGTGCACGCTCGAGGTCTCGGTCATGCCGTAGACCTCGACCACGGGCAGCTTCAGCTTGTCCTGGATCGCCGAACCCACGGCGACAGGAATCGCCGAGCCGCCGCCGGCGGCGTATTTCAGGCTGGAGATATCAGCGTTGCCAGGCGGCACCGCGAGCGTCGCGGCCAACACCGTCGGCACGCTCGACAGCGCCTCCGGCTTGAAGCGTTCGACAAGCTGCCAGATATTCTTCACCGCATTCGGATTGCGCCAGCCACTCGGCGACAGCACGACCAGCGAGCCGCCGGCCGACAGCGTCAGCAGCACCTGCGTCAGCGAACCGCCGACGTGAAACAGCGGCATGCCGAACAGCAGGTTTGCGCCCGGTTTCGCCTTCAGCAGCAGGTTGAGCGCCCAGGCCTGATAGACCTGATTGGTATGGGTGTGCCGCACAAGCTTTGGAGTGCCGGTGGTGCCCCCGGTGTGGAAATAGGCGGCGATGTCGGCACCCAAAATCTTGCGCCCGCTGACGAGCCGGTCGGACGGCTGCTGCTTGATCAGGTCGCTGAAGGCAAAGATGCCCTTGCCGGGATCGCCGCCGCCGAACACCTGTACGATCGCCTTGAGATTCTTCAGTTGCGGTCGGATCTGCTCGACCTTCTGCCAGATATCGGTGCCCGGCATCGGACCGAGCGCCACCAGGATCTTCGTGTTCGCGGCCTCCAGGATCTCGGCGAGCTGGTGCGGCTCCAGCAGCGGATTGACGGGATTGGCGATGCCCGCGGCCTCGGCGCCGAACAGCGTCACGAACGCATCGGGCACCAGCGGCAGCATGAAGCTGATGACGTCGCCCTTCTCCGCACCGAGCGCATGAAACATGTTGGCGGCCTGCGTGACGCGCGCGATGAAATCGCGATAGGTGACTATAACCGGCGTGTCGGCGGGATCCGCGTTTTGCAGGAACTGGATCGCCGCGCCATCGGGATTCCGCGCGGCACCCAGCCTGATCGCGTCATAGGTGCTCTCGGCCGCGACGCGATCGGCATAAGGAACCTGCTCGAAGGCCCGGACTTCCGAGTCCGTCGCCAGGTCCGGATAGTCGTTGCCGATAAACCGATCGAGCGCGTGGATACCCGCCATGGAATTCCGTCCTCCCTCAGATGCACGTCCCCGCCTCTGTCTTTTGACATTTTGGTGCGGCGAGGCCTCGGCCGATGGTCGGCCGAGCCCACAGAATGATGGATGATTTGGCGTTCGTCCATTGCCTAGACCTGCGACGCTTGAACCTCTGGGGCCGACCCGGGGACCAAGAACTGGCGCTGGAATTCGCTCCCAGCGCCCTGCCGCAAGACTTGAGGTCATCATGACGACGCCCGCGCGGAACCGCATCAACCGGCTGATCGCTGCGTTCGCCATCGCATCCACGATGGCCCTGCCCTCCGCAACCTTCGCCGGGGACACCCAGCTCGACAAGATGCACGCGAAGGTCGCGGCATTCATCACCGACAAGATGGAGAAGCTGGGCGGATCGCGCATCATCTACAAGGTGGACCGCGACGCCTTGCGGGAGGCGGTCACCACGGATCTGCGCGACGACGTCTACAAGATCTTACGCGAGGGCCGGATCGCCTTCTCCGGCCTTGTCATCCGTGACGGCGGCGTCGAATTGAAGATCGCGGACGCCAAGGGTCGCGACCTGCTCACGCGCAAGCTCGCCTCGGCGGCAGAGGGATTGCCCACGCAGGCGCTCACCGTGACCGACGCCGGAGACGGGCTGATCAGGCTCGCCCCGACCGACGCCGCATCGGCCGCGCGGCAGCGCGATCTCGTCGAAGATTCCATCGCCATGATCGAACAGCGCCTCAAGGACGCCGGCGTCACACTTGCCAGCGTCCAGCCTGAGGGAACGGACCGCATCCGCATCTTCCTGCCAGGCATGATGGAGCCCGAGCGTATCACTGCGATCTTCGCCAAGAAGGTCAAGGTCAGCTTCCGCCTGATCGATGTCACGATGTCGGCGGAGCAGGCGCAATCCGGCACGCCTCCGGCGGGGACGGAAGTCATGTTCGGCTTCAAGGACAAGCTCCCTTATCTCGTCAAGGCCAGCGCGCTCGACGGTGACGACATCAGCTATGCAGGCCCGGGATTTGCCAGCGGGACGAAGGAGCCGATCGCCTCGTTCCGCTTCAACGGCCGCGGTGCGCGGCGCTTCGCCCACATCACCGCAGAGAACGTTGGAATGCCCTTCGCCATCGCGCTCGACGACAAGGTGATTTCCGCCCCCGTGATCCGCGAGCCCATCACCGGCGGCTCCGGCCAGATTTCCGGCAACTTCACCCTGGATGAGGCCAACAGCGTCGCCATGCTGCTGCGCGCCGGCTCGCTGCCCGGTCGTCTTGGCCTCGTCGAGCAGCAGGTCGTCCAACCCGCCGCCAAGCCCTAAGGCGAAGATCGTCCAACGCCCGCCTGGGGGCATTGGCCCCCTCGCGACGCCCAAGCCTGCCCGAATCACGGCCGTGTTGCAGCCAGACGCGCAACCAACGGGCAATTGCCGAAACGCCTAATCAGGCTAAAATTTGCCTCTTGCGGCGTGGCGGCCGAAGGCTTCATTTCAGGCGGCCGTCATCCGAATTCGGCTATACGTTTCGAGCATACCGACCAGGACTGAAGGCCTTACGCGGGGTTAGTACCATGCCGTCCGGCAGCGCAGACATTTCCTCGATCCTTGACCGCATCCTCGATGCGGCAACGGATAACCTCAGGATCGCGAAGATCCTGGTCCAGATGGGCCTCGATCCCAACAACGTCACCTATGACGCGATCTTCAATCGGCTGCTGGAGATCTTTGTCCACAACATCACGTTCGCCAATCTGTTCGCCGCGGTCGGCGCCGGCTTCTTCGTCGCCACCCTCTTGATGCGGACCATGGTGCCACTGCGCGTCGCCAACATGGTCGGCTGCGCGTTCTTCGCCGTGTTCGGCGCGCTCACCGCCAACGTCGCGACGTTCCTGCTCTATCTGCTGCTGCTTCCGATCAACGCCCTGCGCCTGCGGCAGATGCTCAAGCTGGTCAAGAAGGCACGCCACGCCGCCGAAGGCGACATGTCGATCGAATGGCTCAAGCCGTTCATGACCGAGCGCAAATATCGCCGGGGCGATACGCTCTTCAAGCTGGGCGATCCCGCCAAGGAGATGCTGCTCACGGTCACCGGCAAGTTCCTGGTCAAGGAGATCAACGTCGAGATCGGGCCGGGCGCACTGATGGGCGAACTTGGCTTCCTGACGCCGGACAACCGCCGCACCGGAACGATCGAATGCATCGAGGACGGCCAGGTGCTGACGATCACCTATGACCGCCTGCTGGAGATCTACTTCCAGGATCCACAGTTCGGCTATTACTTCCTGGTGCTAACCAGCCAGCGCCTGCTGCAAAACATCGATCGTCTGCAGAAACAGCTGGCGACGGCGCGGTCGGCCACGACGAACAGGATCGCTTGACCGAAGCTCAGCTCAGCAGCAACGCCATGCCCGGATCGCCCTTCTCCATCGCGCGCCGGTAGGCCGGACGGTCGCCGATGCGGCCGAGATATCCGACCACGTTCGGACAACGCTGAAGATCATAGGGCTGGAAGTAGCGCATGGTGGTGAGCGAGAACACCGTCATGATATCGGCGGTGGTGAAGGCGCTGCCCGCCAGATATTCGGCCTCGCCAAGCCTGGCGTCGAGGAGGTCGTAAGCGCGATCGAGACGCCCCTTCATCGCGCGCAGGGTCGGGTTGTCCTTGGCGAGATCGAGCCGGCTCAGGATCATCATCCGCCCCATCCCGGGTTGCAACGTACCGTTGGCGAAATGAAGCCAATACAGAAACTGCGCGAAGGCTCGCTCATCGGGGCCGAGCACGAGTCGGCCGTTGCCGTATTTTGCCACGATGTAGTCGACGACGGCGCCGGATTCCGCAAGCACCAACTCGCCGTCGGTGATGACCGGTGCCGTGCCGGCCGGATGCAGCGCTTTGTACTCGGCCGGTGCCAGCATGGTCGCTGCATCACGCGTGTAGCGCTTCAGCTCATATGGAATTCCCAGCTCCTCGCACAGCCAGACGATGCGCTCGGACTGGGACTTGCCGAGATGATGGACGGTGAGCATGAGGCCTCCTGCGGACGCAAATGGGAGCACTGTGACGCCGCATCATACGTCGTGATTGCCGGCTTCCCGGAATTTTGCGGACATGCCCCGGCACATTCAAGCCCTCCAAATCGGCCCCAAGCGGTCTCCGCCGCAAAATCGCCCTAAAAACCGAATGGTAACCATGGCGGGCTAGGGTAATTCTGTGACCAATTCTCCGACGATCCTGGTGTTCGATTCCGGTCTTGGCGGGCTCACAGTGCTCCGTGAGGTCGTGGCTGCGCGGCCGGACGCGCACTTTGCCTACGTCGCCGACGACGCCTTCTTCCCCTACGGCCACCACAGCGAGGACGAGATCATCGCCCGCGTCGTGCCGCTGATGGGTGAACTGATCGGCACGCATGATCCCGACCTCGTCGTCATCGCCTGCAACACGGCGTCCACCCTGGTCCTGTCGCACCTGCGCGCCGCTTATTCCGTGCCCTTTGTCGGCACGGTGCCGGCGATCAAGCCGGCCTGCGCGCAGTCGAGGACCCGCCGCGTCTCGGTGCTCGGCACCAAGGGCACGGTAAAGCGCGAATACACCAAGGCTCTGATCCGCGATTTCGCGCAAGGATGCGAGGTGACGCTGGTCGGCTCGCCCGAGCTCGCCTCGCTGGCTGAAGCCGAGCTCAGCGGCGCTCCGATCAGCGACGAGGCCATCCTCGCCGAACTCGCTCCTTGCTTCGTCGGCGACGCCGGGAATGTGGCATCCCGCACCGACACCGTCGTGCTCGCCTGCACGCATTATCCGCTGCTGCTCGACCGGCTGAAGCGGCTGGCCCCATGGCCTGTCGACTGGATCGATCCGGCGCCGGCGATCGCCCGCCGCGTCT
>NZ_JALBGZ010000214.1:0-8978 GCF_023006515.1 Bradyrhizobium sp. PRIMUS42 | reverse complement strand
CGAAGCGCTGGAAGCTGCCGACACGGCACGTCGCCGCATCGAAGTTCTTCAGCCGCTGTCAGTGAAACTGCCCGCGACCGGTCTGCCCGCGGGCAGGGAGGTGGCTTGGCTCGACGGCGTCACCGCCGGCTATCGGCCGGAGCAGCCGGTCTTGCGTGATCTGTCGTTCACGATCGTCGGTCCGGAGCGCGTTGCGTTAGTCGGGCCCAACGGCTCGGGCAAGACGACGCTGCTGAAACTCATTGCCGGCGAGTTGCGCCCCTTCTCGGGCACGGTCCGGGTCAGGCCCGACTTCGCGCTGTTCGACCAGAAAATCAGCCTGCTCGATCCCGTGCTCTCGATCCTGGAAAATTTCGGCCGTCTCAATCCAGCGGCGGGCGCAAATGCGTGCCATGCCGCGCTGGCCCGGTTCATGTTTCGCGCCGATGCCGCCTTGCAGGTCGTCGGCAGTCTGAGCGGCGGGCAAATGTTTCGTGCGGGCCTTGCCTGCGTGCTGGGCGGGACGAGGCCGCCGTCCCTGCTGATCCTGGACGAGCCGACCAATCATCTCGACATCGAGTCCATCGAAGCCGTTGAAGCTGGCTTGAGAGCCTATGACGGCGCGCTGCTCGTCGTTAGCCACGACGAAGCGTTCCTGCAGGCGATCGGGATTGGGCGTCGGATCGAGGTCGCCGCCAAGGCGCTGCACTCCAACGGCAGGATCATCTGATCCCGCCCGGCGGTCCGGATATGGCAGTGATTATCAAAAACCCGACGCCCTGCCCCCAGCGCGTCGGGTGGAAAAAATGAGTATCAATCCGTGATCCCAACCCGAGTGTTGTGACGCGTGTCGCATCAATTTTCTACTCCGGGAAACTACCGCGTTGGACCGGGCTTTGCCTTCCCTGTGCGAGGGTCTATGAGGCTGCGCTTCCACCCGGCTCCAGCGCTTCGCCGATCTCCAGCGGATGGGCCATGGTCTCGTGCAGGGCGTCGCGATCGAGCTCGCCTTCGGAAATGCTGATGACGACGCAGGCGACGCCGTTGCCGATCAGATTGGTCAGAGCGCGGCATTCGCTCATGAACTTGTCGATGCCGACCAGGATCGCGATCGACTGGATCGGGATGTCAGGCACGATCGAGAGCGTCGCGGCGAGCGTGATGAAGCCGGCGCCGGTGACGCCCGAGGCACCTTTCGAGGTGATCATGGCAATGCCGAGGATGCCGAGCTCCTGCCAGATCGTCAGATGCGTATTGGTCGCCTGTGCCAAAAACAGCGTCGCCAGCGTCATGTAGATGTTGGTGCCATCGAGGTTGAAGCTGTAGCCGGTCGGGATCACGAGGCCGACCACCGAGCGCGAGGCGCCGAGATGCTCCATCTTCTGGATCATTTGCGGCAGAACCGTTTCGGAGGATGAGGTGCCGAGCACGATCAGCAGCTCGTCCTTGATGTAGGCGATGAAGCGCAGGATCGAGAAGCCGGCGAGCCGGGCGATCGCGCCGAGCACGATCAGCACGAACAGCATGCTGGTGAGATAGAACGTCCCGATCAGGGCCGCGAGGTTGAGCAGCGAGCCGAGGCCGTAGGCGCCGACGGTGAACGCCATCGCGCCGAAAGCGCCGATCGGGGCCACGCGCACGATGATGCGGATGATGCCGAAGAACATCTTCGCCGCCTTGTCGATCGCGTCCGCAATGGGTTCCCCGGCCTTGCCAAGGAAGGCGATGGCGAAGCCCGAGAGGATCGAGATCAACAGCACCTGCAACAGATCGCCCCGCGCGATCGCGCCCAGATAGCTGTCGGGAATGATCGCCATCAGATGGGCGACGATGCCTTCCTCCTTGGCCTTGGTGACGTAGGTGGCCACCGATTTCGGATCGATCGTGGCGGGATCGATGTTGAAGCCGTGTCCGGGCTGGAGAACCTCGCCGACGAGCAGGCCGACGGCGAGCGCAACGGTCGAGACCGTTTCGAAATAGATCAGCGACTTCAGCCCGACCCGGCCGACACGCTTGAGGTCGCCCATCGAGGAGATGCCGTGCACCACGGTGCAGAAGATCACCGGCGCGATCATCATCTTGATCAGCGCGATGAAGCCGTCGCCGAGCGGCTTCAGCGCCTTGCCGAGATCAGGGTAGGAATAGCCGACAAGTACACCGAGCACGATCGCGATCAGGACCTGAATGTAGAGGATCTTGTACCAGGGCTGATGCCGGCGCTGGATGGCTGGCTGGATCGCGACTTGTGTCATAGAGTGTGTCCCGGAACGCATTGATCTTGCAGGATTTGGATCCTGCTTGATCTGCACCATGTGATGGCCGCCGCAGAAGTGACAATCACGTTTTTGTCGGATCGCACGAAGATCAATCGCTGCACCGCAATTGGGGGGAACATGGCGACTGCAATCGGCTCCGATCAGCAAACGCACGGCTATTTTCCGCGCTGGAAGCTCAAGACCTCGGGCGTGATCATGCCGGAGGAGCGGCTGTCATGGGGCCAGACCGCAGTGTCCGGTCTCCAGCATTGCGTTGCGATGTCGGGATCTACGATCATCGCGCCGCTGCTGATGGGGTTCGATCCCAATGTTGCGGTCCTGTTCTCCGGCATCGGCACGCTGATCTTCTTCGTCATCGTCGCCGGGCGCGTGCCGAGCTATCTCGGATCGAGCTTCGCGTTCATCGCCGTCGTCATCGCCGCCACCGGCTACGCCGGGCAGGGTCCGAACCCGAATTTGTCAGTTGCCCTCGGCGGCATCGTCGGCGCGGGGGTGCTGTACGGCGCGATCGCGCTGATCGTGATGTGGTCAGGGGTCGGCTGGGTCGAGAGACTGCTGCCGCCGGCCGTCACCGGCGCTGTGGTCGCTGCGATCGGTCTCAACCTCGCGCCCGTGGCGGTCAAGGCGGTGAGCGCCAGCACCTTCGACACGGGTATCGGGCTCGCGACCGTTCTGATCATCGGCGTGGTCGCCGTGGCCGCGCCGGGCCTGTGGCGCAGGCTGCCGATCATCCTTGGCGCAATCGGCGGATATCTTTTGTATTTGCTGTTTGCGAACGGTCTCGGCTTCGGCAAGCCGGTCGACTTCGCGCAACTCTCGGCCGCGCCGTGGTTCGGGCTGCCGAGCTTCACCACGCCGACATTCCAGGCCGACGCAATCTTCCTGATCGCGCCGGTTGCGGTCATCCTCGTCGCCGAGAACCTCGGTCACATCAAGGCAGTCGGCGCCATGACGGGCCGGAGCCTCGATGCCTATCTCGGCCGCGCCCTGTTCGCCGACAGCCTAGCTACCATCGTCGCAGCCTGCGGCGGCGGCACTGGCGTCACCACCTATGCCGAGAACATCGGCGTCATGGCGGCGACGAAAGTCTATTCCACCCTGTTGTTTGCCTTCGCGGCCATGGTATCGATCCTGCTCGGCTTCTCGCCGAAATTCGGCGCGCTGATCCTGTCGATTCCCGGACCCGTCATCGGCGGCCTCTCGATCGTGCTGTTCGGATTGATCGCGGCGATGGCGGGCCGGATCTGGGTCGAGAATAAGGTCGACTTTGCAAATCCTGCAAACCTGATCACCGCCGCCGTGGCGTTGACCGCGGGCGCGGGCGACCTGACGCTCAAATTCGGCGCATTCACGATCGGCGGGATCGGCACCGCAACCTTTGGCGCCATCATCTTGTATCAGATCCTGACCTCGCCGCTGGCGAGACCTGCCGAATGAATCCCAGCGATGCGCTGAGGAGATGGAACAAAAAGCGCCTTCCGCCGATGATGAGGCATTCCGGAGAGAACCCATGCCACAACCCGATCGCTCGACTTCGTTTCCCTCGCGCCTTGTCGGCCAATACGCGCTGGTGACCGGCGCCTCGCAAGGCATCGGCCGCGCCGTCGCCGTCCGGCTCGCCCAGGAAGGCGCGACTGTTGCCATCAATTATTTCGATCATCCTGAAGGGGCCGAGGAGACGCTTGCGCTGGCGCGGACGGCATCGGGCGATCGCGGCCATGGCAAGCTCGATCACATCATGGCCAAGGCCGATGTCGGCAATGAGCAGGACGTTGCGGCGATGTTCGAGACGATCCTTTCGCGCTGGAAGCGCCTCGACTGTCTCGTCAACAATGCCGGCTTCCAGCGGGAGTCGCCCAGTGAAGCGCTCGACATCGAAACCTATCGCCGCATCATCGACGTCAATCTCAACGGCGCCGTGCTCTGCGCGCAGAAGGCGCTCGCACATTTCGTCGCGCGCGGCGGAGGCGGCAGCATCATCAACTGCTCCAGCGTCCATCAGATCGTTCCAAAGCCCGGCTATCTCGCTTATTCGATCAGCAAGGGCGGCATGGCCAATTTGACCCGCACGCTGGCGCTGGAGTTCGCCGGCCGTAATATCCGCGTGAATGCGGTCGGCCCGGGCGCGATCGACACGCCGATCAACGCGGCCTGGACCGGCGATCCCCAGAAGCGCGGCGTTGTCACCAGCCACATTCCGATGGGGCGCGTCGGCACGCCGGAAGAGATCGCCGCTGTGTTCGCCTTCCTCGCCTCGGATGATGCGAGCTACATCACCGGGCAGACGCTCTACGCCTGCGGAGGCCTGACTTTGTTTCCCGAATTCCGGGAGAATTGGGCGAGCTGACTTCAGTTTGTGACTGCGGGGATGGCGGTCGGGCCGGGTAGGGGTCTGCGTCGCCGTGTGCTATCGACCGTGGACGACGCTGCCGCTATTGGCAAGCGCCGACACATGAAGGGCTCGTGACCACAAATATCAACATCAATGCCTACAGTGACGCGCTGGTGGTCCTCGGGACTGCCGGTGTCGTGGTGCCGATTGTCCGCCATTGGGGCATCAATCCCGTGCTGGGTTATCTCGGTGCCGGCGCCATCCTGGGTCCGCTCGGGCTTGGCTCGCTCGTAAAGGACCTCCCGCTCCTGTACTGGTTCACGGTGGCGGACGCAGAGAACGTCGAGGGGATCGCAAATCTCGGTATCGTGTTCCTGCTCTTCCTGATCGGGCTCGAGCTGTCTTTCCGAAGGCTCGTCACGATGCGACGCCTGGTGTTCGGGCTTGGCGGCCTGCAGGTGCTGATGACGTCCGCGATGATTTTCGGTGCGGCGCTCCTCTCCGGGCAGAGCTCCGACGCGGCCGTCATCCTTGGTGCCAGCCTTGCGCTGTCCTCGACGGCGATCGTGCTCGAGCTCCTGTCCAGCGAGAGGCGGCTTGCGACCACGACCGGGCGCGCCAGCTTTTCGGTTCTGCTGGCCCAGGACCTAGCAGTGGTTCCCATTCTGGTCTTCGTCTCGGTGCTCGGCGCGGGAAATGATGGCTCCGTCCTGACGCACATCTCCAGTGCGATCCTGAAAGCCGCGCTGGCGGTCGCTGTCCTCATTCTGCTCGGACGGCTCCTGATGCGTCCGCTCTTCCAGATGGTTGCAGGCACCCATTCGACGGAGTTGTTCGTCGCCGCGACCTTGTTCGTCATTGTCGGCGCGGGGCTTGCCGCGCACCAGGCCGGCCTGTCGATGGCGCTCGGAGCATTCGTTGCGGGACTGATGCTGGCGGAAACGGAGTATGGCAAGGCCATTGAGGCCACCGTCGAGCCGTTCAAGGGCCTGCTGCTCGGCATCTTCTTCTTCACTGTCGGCATGGCCATCGACTTCCGCGTGTTCATGCGCGAGCCTGGATGGCTGCTGGCCGCCGTTGTCGGCCTTCTCGCCGGCAAGACGATCGTGCTCATTGTCCAGGGCCGCATTTTCAGGCTCTCGTGGCCTGCGGCGATCGAGAGCGGCTTCCTGCTGGGTCCCGTCGGCGAATTCGCTTTCGTCAGCATCGGAATGGCGGCGGCCGGCGGCCTGATCGAACCACGCGTGTCGAGCTTTGCCGTCGCCATCACGGCCGTGACGATGGCGTTGACACCGTTATTGAACATGCTCGGACGACGGCTGGGCGCCAAGCTTCGCAGCGAGCGCACGCCAGATCCCGAACTCGCGGTTCGGCCGCCCGGCGACCGGGCGCAGGCCATCGTGATCGGCTACGGCCGCGTCGGAAAGGTCGTCTGCTCGCTGCTGACCAGCCACGGCCTGAACTACATCGCGGTCGATCACGAGGCCGTCGCCGTGGCGCGTGACCGCCGCGACGGTCACAAGGTCTATTTTGGCGATGCGACAGAACCGGGTTTCCTCGAAGCCTGCGGCCTGATGCAGACGACCGGTGTGATCATCACCATCCAGTCGCGGCCGGCGATCGATGCTGTCGTCGAGCGGGTCCGCGCGGCGCGCCCGGATGTGCTGATCGTTTCACGTGCGCGGGACGCCGATCATGCCCGCCACCTCTATGCGATCGGCGCAACCGATGCGGTGCCGGAGACCATCGAGGCGAGCCTGCAGCTTTCCGAAGCCGCATTGGTCGGCCTCGGCGTTGCGGTCGGGCATGCGATCGCGTCGGTGCACGAGAAGCGGGACGAATTCCGGCTGACGCTGCAGCAAGCCGCCCGCATTGCAGGACAAGACAAGGCTCGTCCGCTGGATCTCGCGGGGCGCCGGTCCCCGCGATAGCCGCCTAGCCGAGCTGCTGCACGCCGCGGACTGCAATGATCTGGCAAAACCGCCCGGCGCAGACTACATCTGCGCCATGGCAAATGCTCCGCTGGCAAGCTCCGCGCTCGAAAAATTCGTCGACCGGCACGAACGGCTGTTCGTGCTGACCGGCGCCGGCTGCAGCACCAATTCAGGCATTCCCGACTATCGCGACGGAAACGGCAATTGGAAGCGGACCCAGCCGGTCAACTTTCAGTCCTTCATGTCGGACGAGCAGACGCGCCGGCGCTATTGGGCCCGCAGCCTGATCGGCTGGCGGCGGTTCGGGCAGGCAAAGCCGAATGATGCGCACCACGCGCTCGCCCGGCTCGAGGCGAACGGCCGGTGCAGGATGCTGCTGACCCAGAACGTCGATCGGCTGCATCAATCCGCCGGCCACCGGCAGGTGATCGACCTGCATGGCCGGCTCGACCTGGTCCGCTGCATGGGCTGCGGGGCGAAGATGCCGCGCGATGAGTTTCAGCAGTCGCTGGGTCGCGCGAATGCGGCGTGGCTGGCGCTCGATGCCGCCGATGCACCGGATGGCGACGCCGATCTGGAGCACGAAGACTTTTGGTCCTTCCAAGTGCCTCCTTGCGAAGCGTGCGGCGGCATCCTCAAGCCCGACGTCGTGTTCTTCGGCGAGAACGTCCCGCGCGACATCGTCGCTACCGCGCAGGACCATCTGTCGCAGGCCGACGCGATGCTCATCGTCGGCTCCTCGCTGATGGTCTATTCGGGATTCCGCTTCGTGCAGGCCGCCGCGCAGCGCAACATTCCGATTGCGGCGGTCAATCTCGGCCGCACCCGCGCCGACGATCTCCTCACGCTCAAGGTCGAGGAGCGCTGCGAAGCGGCGCTTGCATTCCTGCTCTGATCGCGCCGGCGCCGAACACGCCTTGCCTATTGCATAGGTGCCAAGCAGAATGGCCGGACGCGGCGTTGTCCTCGTCGTCCATGGCATGGAAATTGCTGCGTTTTTGAACCAGTCTTGACGATCAGCACGGAGAATTTGGAATGCTTGAGGGAGCCGAGGTGCGGCTTGCCGTTGATATCGGTGGCACGTTCACCGACATCGTGCTGGACGTGGGCGAGGTACGGAAGACGCGCAAGCTGCTGACGACGCCACAGCGGCCCGAACAGGCGGTGCTGGACGGCATGCGCCTCATTCTCACTGACGCGCGCGCGCATATCAGCGACATCGACGTCTTCATTCACGGCACGACGCTCGCGACCAACGCGATCATCGAGCGCCGCGGTGCCAGGACGGCCCTCATTGCGACCGAAGGCTTTCGCGACGTGCTCGATATCGGCACCGAGAGCCGCTACGATCAATATGATCTCGGCATCGACAAGCCGAAGTCGCTGGCGCCGCGCAGCCTGCGTTTCACCGTGCCCGAGCGCGTCGACGCCCACGGCGTCGTCCGCCTCCCGCTTGACGAAACTTCGGTGCGCGCACTCGCGCCGAGATTGCGTGGGCTGGGCGTCGAGAGCGTCGCGATCGCCTTCCTGCACTCCTACGCCAATCCCGAGCACGAGCGCCGCGCGGCCGCGATCCTGGCCGAGGAGATGCCTGGCATCTCCGTGACCGTGTCCTCTGCCGTGTGTCCCGAGATCCGCGAATATGAGCGCACATCGACTGCGGTCGCGAACGCTTATGTGCAACCCCTGATCGACGGCTATCTCGCCCGCATGGCCGACGCCTTGCAGGTCGAGCAGTTCCGCGGCGCGATCTACCTCGTCACCTCCGGCGGCGGCGTCACCTCGATCGAGACGGCACGGCGCTTTCCGGTGCGTCTCGTCGAATCCGGCCCCGCCGGCGGCGCCATTTTCGCGGCGCAGATCGCCGCGCGTCTTGGCGAAAGCAAGGTGCTGTCCTTCGACATGGGCGGCACCACCGCGAAGATCTGCCTGATCGAGAAGTATCAGCCCGAGACCTCGCGCGTGTTCGAGGTCGATCGCGCCGCGCGCTTTCTCAAGGGCTCCGGTCTGCCGGTGCGCATTCCCGTGATCGAGATGGTCGAGATTGGCGCCGGCGGCGGCTCGATCGCCCATGTCGATGCGATGAAGCGCGTCACTGTCGGCCCGGAGAGCGCCTCGTCGGAGCCTGGTCCCGCCTGTTACGGCCGCGGCGGCCAGCGTCCGGCCGTGACGGATGCGGACGTTGCGCTCGGCATGATCGATCCCGATGCGTTTGCGGCCGGAACGATCAAGCTCGATCCGGAGCTGTCGAAGCAGGCGCTGCTGCGCGACGTCGGCGAGCCGCTCGGCCTGTCCGCGGAAACCGCGGCCTATGCCGTTCATGAAGTCGTCTGCGAGAACATGGCGAGCGCGGCGCGCGTCCATGCGGTCGAGCGTGGGGAGATTGTCGGCCAGCACACGTTGATCGCCTTCGGTGGTGCCGCGCCGCTGCATGCGGCGCGCGTCGCCGAGAAGATC
>NZ_JALBGZ010000213.1:0-9015 GCF_023006515.1 Bradyrhizobium sp. PRIMUS42 | reverse complement strand
GGCCGTCCAGCGCTCCGCAAAGGCCGGCGCCTTCGCGGCCGGCGCACCCAGCACCTTGTTGTAGGCGAGGGCGATATCGTCCGGCAACGCTACGCGCTCTGGACTGAAGCCGAATGCCGAGCCGCCGGCGTCGACGCCGCCACCGCTGCGTCCGTTGACGAACGGATCGAGCATCAGGCCGAGGAATTGACCGGTGAACTGGAAGGCTCCCTGCCGCGCGCCGGTAGCGGCTTCCCCAGAGAGTTGGTCCAGACTGTAACGGAGCTGGGCGTCGCTCTGGCCTGCGAAAGATGAAAGGAAGGGCAGGTTGGAGCCGAATGCACTCAGTGTGCCGGCCACGGCCTTCTGATTCTGCGTCTGGGCGACGGTGGGGAACGCGCTGCTGTTGTAATTGAGCGTCAGGAAGACGGCGAGCCCGTCAGAGCTGAGGGCGGAGGTGAAAAACTGCGGATTGTATCCGCTGAGCGTTATGCCTGCGAAGGATCCGGTGACGCCGGTCGTCGTGCTGAGGATCGTATATTGCGTCGATGGGCTGTAGGCGCCGGCAAGCGTGGTGACGGCGACGGTGCCGCCGTTCAACGTCGCGGTCACGGCGAGAATCTTGTCGGATTGGCCGGCCGCGTTGACGGAGATCGCGTAGGTCGAACCGGCGTTGAATGTGGCGTTGCCGTAGGCGATGAGCGAACCGAAACTGCCGGGTGCAACCCTGCCGCCCGACAGCACGGTGAGATCGCCGATGGCGCCGTTGCCGCCGAGGGTGCCGCCGCTGACAGTCGTCGCAACGTTAGGCATCGCGCCGTTGACGATGAGGTTGCCGGCCTGGACATTCATGGTCGCCGTATCCGTCGTCGAGCCCGTCAGCGTCCAGGTTGAGCTTCCGGTTTTTTCCAGCGCCTCGAACTCTTGGAACTGCTTGGCAGCGCCAAATGTGGCGAGGTCGAACGCGCTGTTGGCCGTTCCGCCCAAGCGCAGCGTGTCCGTTCCGTTACCGCCCAGCACCCATCCCGTGATGTTCGATCCTGCGCGCAGCTCGAAGACGTCGCTGCCGTCCTTGAGATCCACGGCTCTGTTGGCGAAATTGCCGCTGAGCGTGCCCGAGCTGATGATGGTGTCCTGGCTTGCCGAGCCCAAGATCGCGTAATTTGAAGCGCTCGAGACGGTGCCTGCGTTGTTGATGGTGTTGCCGTCGGCAGCGCCGTTGAGATCGATGGCCGGTCCATTGCCGGCAAAGACGAGGCCGCCCGACAGGATGTTCACCTGATTGTTCATCGCCCCGGCTCCGATGCCAATCCCACTGGTGATGGGAGCGAGGCTTCCAACCTTGCCTCCGACGACGACAATGTTATTGCTGGAATTGGACAGGACGAGCCCCGTCGCGCCAACGGCCGATGCTCCGACCACAGCACCGGCATCAATCGTGATGGCGTTGCTGTTGCTGCCGTTGACCAATGCAATGCCGTCGCTGTTCGCGGACGCGATCGACGCGTTGCCGGAAACATTGATCGCGCCATTGGATGCCGCTTCGAAGGCGACGCTCGCAAAGGTGGGATCGTTCACGGAAGTGGCGGTGCCATCGCCGATGTTGACGGTCACACCGCTGACCACAGGCGCCGTCTTGACTTGCGTATTGCCTGCCCCGGTGCAGGTGATTGAATCGCCTGACTGGAGTGACGTTTGCGAACCACCTCCGGTAACGACGCAGGCCGCCGCCGCGGGAGTAGTGAACCACGGCAGCGCGGTACCTGCAGCAAGAGCGCTGATCGCGGTGCTCAAGAGCGCATGTCGCCGCCGCGTCTTTGCACGACGAATCTCCGGCGAGGTCATCCAATTATTCCGAGGCACTGCACACTCCTTCGACGATGCGGATGAATCCGGCCGCAACGTTGGCAGTTGCCATGCTTAGTGGTGGAGCCCTTGGCCTTCTTGGACCAGCGCGCAAAGCGAAGTGTCGAAATGCGAAAGACGCAACGTTTTCGGGACTAATGTGACCTGGGTACCACAACCGGGCCGTTTACGCGGCTCGCCGGCTATCAGCCTCGCGCTGCGACGGCTTCGCGTGGCCGGGCGGCGACGGCGATGACGTCCAGTCTCCCGCCGTCGACCTGAACGCGGTTGCGACCCTTTTCCTTGGCGCGATAGCAGGCGGCATCGGCGCGCCGCATCGCGTCCTCAAGCGTGGTGTTGCCGTCGGCGATGCAGGCGACACCGATGCTGGCGGTCACCGCAAAGCAGCGATCGTCCCAGGCGAAGTTGAGCAGCTCCAGCGCTCGCCGCAGCCGTTCGGCGATATCGACTGCAGTCGCGGGGGAGCATTGCGGCAGGATCAGCCCGAATTCGTCGCCGCCGAGCCGGGCCACGAGGTCACGCGGACGCCGATCCTGTTGCAGGAGGCGCGAGACCTGGCAGAGCAGGCGGTCACCGGCAAGGTGTCCGCAAGTGTCGTTGACGTTCTTGAATTGGTCGAGGTCGAGCAGGACCAGTCCCAGCGGACCCGCCGCAGCACCGTCCAGCTCGCCTTGCAGGCGGGCCTCGAAGGCGCGGCGGTTAGACAGGCCGGTCAGCCAGTCGTGCGATGCCTGCCAGGCCAGGCGTTCCTTCTCGCCATGCAGGGCGTCCTCGAACGCCTGTCGTTGCAGCACCAATCGCCTGGTGTGCCAGATCAGGAGCAGGATCAGCGTGACGGCGGTGACGATGTTGATGCCGGTCAGCGTCAGCTTGATGGCGCGGGAGCCTTCGCCGAGGACGGTGGAGAAGCGCTTGGCATGCACCGTGAACTGGGTGTTGAGCTCGGAGAGCCGCGACGACAGGAATTGCAGGCGATTTATGTCTCGAACAGGGCCGTTCTCCAGCTCGGACCGGATGACTTCACCGAACACGCTCAGCTCGAGCAGCATGGGGTCGGTAGCGGTCCACTCGCGGATCGCTTCCTGCAGGAAGCTGACGCGGTTGAAATAGCGAAACAGCCAGATCAATCCAGGAACGTCATCGGGATGATTGCCGCCTTGCAGGAAGCCGATGCGCGCGGCCTCGACGTCGACCGGATCTCGCTCCATCGCCCAGCGCGCGAACTCGTCGCCGATGGGAACGGCGAGCGAGGCCTGGTATTGCGTGAACTGGCTGACGTCGCCCGAATGCAGATAGAGATTGAGGAAATAGACGGCATTCTTCTGCGAGCGGGACCACATCGCTTCGCCCGCGACATAGGCGCGAACCGACGACATGACTTCGAGACTGAATCCCGCGATCGCCGCCTGGAGCACGACGACCATCACGAAAGGCGAGACGAGCTTGATGACGTGAAGGAAGCTGTGTCCCTTCATCGACGTCGCTGTTCTGCGAAACACCCTGCGTTCCCCAAATCGCGCCACGACCCCAGCGGAAGCGCTGCGCCTGCAACGCGAAGTAGAGGAGATGGTTGCTTAACTCGATCTGAAAATCGCGCAGGACTGCGTCGCAGGGTGAAGGCACTGTGACGTGGATATACGCAGATCGCTTCAAATGCCGCTGAATCGGATCTGGTGCGGTCTCGGCGAACTAATGCCTCGGATTCGTCGTGCGCGGTTTACCCGATCGAGAGAGACCTGGTCCGTTTGCTAGACCAGCACCGGCTTGCGCACGCGGCCGGCGTCGCCGAACACGCGCAGGTAACGCTCGATCTCCGAGGTCATACCGGTCGCCTTCTCCGGATTGTCGGAGAGCTTGACGGCGGGACGGCCGTCGACCGACGACACCTTGCAGACCAGCGAGATCGGATCGAGATTGAACGAGCCATCCGGCGTGCAGCCGACGAAATCATTGGTGAGATTGGTGCCCCAGCCGAAGGAGAGCCGCACCCGGCCGGCAAAGTGATGATAGGTCTCCTCGATCGAACCGACATCCATCGCGTCGGAAAAGACGAGCAGCTTGTCCCTGGGATTGCGGCCCTTCTTCTGCCACCAGGCGACGATCTCCTCGCCGGCCTGAATCGGCGGCGCGCTGTCGGGACGGAAGCCGGTCCAGTCGGCGACCCATTCCGGCGCATCGCGCAGGAAGGCCTTGGTGCCGAAGGCATCGGGCAGTGCGATCAGGAGGTTGCCGCCATAGGTCTGGCGCCACTGGTCGAGAATGCGATAGGGCGCCCAGCGCAATTCCTCGTCGTCCTTGGCGAGCGCGGCCGCGACCATCGGCAGCTCATGCGCATTGGTGCCGATGGCCTCGAGATCGTTGTCCATCGCGAGCAGCACGTTGGAGGTGCCGATGAAGGACGAGCCCAGGCCTTCCTTCACCGCCTCCACGCACCAGCGCTGCCAGAGAAAGCCATGACGGCGGCGGGTGCCGAAGTCGGACAGGCGCAGGTTCTCCAGCTCGCGAAGACGCTCCACCTTGGTCCAGAGCTTGGCCTTGGCGCGCGCATAGAGCACGTCGAGCTCGAAGCGGCCGCGGCCCTTGATCGCCGCGCGGGAGCGCAGCTCGTTGAGGATTGCGAGCGCCGGAATTTCCCACATCGTGGTGTGGGTCCACGGCCCGTGGAAATGCAGTTCGTATTGGCCCTCGACCTTGCGCAGCTCATACTCGGGAAGGCGGAATTCGGCCAGCCAGCGGATGAAGTCCGCCGAGAACATGTGGGTCTTGCCGTAGAAGGTGTTACCGGCAAGCCAGATCAGCTCCTTCTTGGTGAAGCGGATGGTGCGGGCGTGGTCGAGCTGGGCGCGCAACTCGCCCTCGTCGATGATCTCGGCGAGCCGGACGTGGCGCGAGCGGTTGATGACCGAGAAGGTCACCTGCTGCTTCGGGTAGGACTCCCGAATCATTTGCAACATCAATAGCTTGTAGAAATCGGTATCAAGCAGGCTGCGGATGATGGGATCCAGCCGCCAGCTGTGATTGTAGGTCCGGCTCGCAATGTCAGTCACTGTCATGGGGGGATTTTAGCGTGGCTCCCTTTGCGCAACCAGTGGGTTTGGCGAGGGGCAGGTCACCGGCCCCGCGCCCCGCGGGGCCACGGTCCCGGAGGTATCTTGAGGCGGCAGCAATGATTGCACCCTGTCAAGCTGTCCGCGGGGCGTGACGCGGCGGCCGTACAATTCGGTGGGGTCCTCGTTCAGCCGCCCGCCGCCGTCGCCGCGACACTCTCGAGCTGGCTCCTGACCCAACGATGGGCCGGGTCTTTCTGATAGCGCTGGTGCCAGACCATGAACATCGGCAGCTCGGCCAGCGTCCGCGTGCGGGACGCCAGCGGAATCCGCGTTTGCGCGAAACCGCGCATGACCCCAGACGCCAGCAGGCTCGGCATGCTCGCCAGCATCTGCGAGCCGCGGAGGAAGGACGGCACCCCGGAAAAGCTCGGCACCGAGATCGCGATGTCGCGGTGAAGACCGTTGGCCGCCAGCCGGCGGTCGAAGTCGAGCCGCTCATTGTCGGTGTAGACGACAGTGATGTGTCGCGCCGCGAGATAGGCACCGCGGCCGTTCGGCGCGCTGCGCATCTTGGGATCGAAGTAACAGACGTAATGATCGCTCAAAAGGCGTTTCTGCACGATATCGACACCGGATGGCGGCAGTGGCGTGATCAGGAGATCGCAGCGGTTTTCGCGCAGCATCGCGGGCGAGGGCGACTGCGAGGGGATCACGCGCAAATTCAGGCCCTTCACTTGCGCGGCGACGTGATCGAAGAACCGCGGCAGCAGCAGGTCGCGCTGGAAGTCGTTGGCGGCGATCGTCAGCGAAAGCTGCCCGCGAGCCGGGTCGAACGTGACGCCGCCGGCAAAGCTCCGCATCTCGTCGATCAGCGCCCGTGCCTTCGCGGCGAGGGCCTGCGCATGCGCGGTGGCGACGATGCCGCGGCCGGATTTCGCGAATAACGGATCGCCTGCGATCCGCCGCAGCTTGTTCAGCCCGTGACTGACCGCCGATTGCGTCAGCCCGAGCCTTGTTGCCGCCGCGGTGACCGATCCCTCCTCCAGCACGGCAAGGAACAGTTCGAGCGCGTGGCCGTCGAGGGCCAAATGATCGATTTCTTTCATGCAATATATTATAATCGATCTATTTATCCGGGGAATAGACCGCGCCATGATCTCCCGATAAGCCGCGCGTCCGGACCCGGGCGCCCCAGGGAGAGACACGATGAATGCCCAGGCGTCAGCCTTGCGGGATCCCCGCCTCAACCGTCCCGAGCCTTTTACGCCTCCGCTCGGCGATGGCGGCTTCTTCCAGCGCGACCGCTCCATCCATCCGCCCGCGCATGCGCCGGGCTACAAATCCTCGGTGCTGCGCTCGCCGCGCCAAGCGCTGCTGTCGCTGGAGAACTCGGTTTCGGAGATCACAGGGCCGGTGTTCGGCCATAACGATCTCGGCCCGCTCGACAACGATCTGATCCGCAACTACGCCAAGGACGGCGATCCCGTCGGCGAGCGCATCATCGTCCACGGCCGCGTGCTCGACGAAACCGGTCGCGGCGTGCCGAACACGCTGGTCGAGTTCTGGCAGGCCAATGCCGGTGGCCGCTACCGGCACAAGAAGGACACGTATCTGGCGCCCATCGATCCGAATTTCGGCGGCTGCGGCCGCGCGCTGACGGACGACACCGGCTATTACTATTTCCGCACCGTGAAGCCGGGGCCCTATCCCTGGCGCAACTACGTCAACAGCTGGCGGCCCGCCCACATCCATTTCTCGGTGTTCGGTTCGGGCTTTGCGCAGCGGCTGATCACGCAGATGTATTTCGAGGGCGATCCCCTGATCCCGGTTTGTCCGATCCTGACGACGATTCCCGACAAGGATGCGCTCGACCGCCTGGTCGCACCGCTCGACCTCAACGCCTCGACGCCGTTCGACTCGCTTGCCTACCGCTTCGACATCGTCCTGCGCGGCCAACGCTCCACCTACTTTGAAAATCGCACCGCGGGGAACTGAGCAAATGCCGCAGCCGCTCAACTATCTCAAGGAAACGGCGTCGCAGACCGCCGGTCCCTACGTCCATATCGGCCTGATCCCCGCGATGGCGGGATTCGACATCTTCGAGAAGAACTTTTCCAACGTGCTGGTGACGCCGAACACGCAGGGCGAGCGCATCACGCTGGAAGGCAAGGTGCTCGACGGCACCGGCACGCCGCTGCGCGACGTGCTGCTGGAAATCTGGCAGGCCAATGCGAGCGGCCGCTACAACCATCCGGCCGACCGCTCGGCCGGCGCACTGGAGCACGAGTTTCGCGGCTGGGGCCGCGCCGGCTCCGACTTCGAGAGCGGTCTCGTGACCTTCGAGACCATCAAGCCGGGTGCGATCATCGACAAGGCGGGACGGACATGCGCGCCGCACGTCAATGTCTGGATCGTCGCGCGCGGCATCAACGTCGGCCTCAACACGCGACTTTATTTCTCGGATGAAGAGCCCGCCAACGCCGCCGACCCCGTGCTCAACCTGATCGAACAGCCGTCCCGGCGCTCGACCCTGATCGCAAAGCGCGGCGAGCGTGCCGGCAAGGTCGTGTATTCCTTTACGATCAATTTGCAGGGCCCGGAGGAGACGGTATTTTTCGACGTGTGAGGGGCCGGCCGTCCCGGGATCACTCCACCGGGTCGCCGCGATTGATGGCTCCGCGCGCGAGAAATTGCGATGTCTGACGCATCTCGCGCGATCCCGGTCGTTCGGTCGGGTCGCGCCCCACTTTTTGTTTCAGTTCTGCCAGATCGATGAAGACGTCCGCCTGTCGCCGCAGGTCGTCGGCAACCATGGGGGGCGAAGTAGAGAGTGTGGAGACGACCGTCACGCGGACACCGCGGCGCTGCAGGGATTCCACCAGCGAACGAAAATCCCCGTCGCCCGAGAACAACACGATCTGATCGACATGCTCGGCGAGCTCCATCGCGCTTACGGCGAGGTCGACATCCATGCGGCCCTTCACCTTGCGGCGACCGGTAGCGGCGTCGATGAACTCCTTGGTGAGCTTAGTGACGACGGTATATCCGTTATAGTCGAGCCAGTCGATCAAGGGACGGATTGACGAATACTCCTGATCCTCGATGACGGTCGTGTAGTAGAAGGCCCGCAACAGCGTGCCTCGGCTCTGGAATTCGCCGAGCAGACGCCTGTAATCGATGTCGAAACCCAGCGCCTTGGAGGTGGCATAGAGATTGGAGCCATCGATAAAGAGCGCGATCTTCTCAATCGAAGACATCGTTGAAAATCCCCACTTCCGCACGAAAAGCCGGACGGTTCGGCCGAAATGGCGCAGTGTGTCGGCCGGAAAAACAATGACGGCGCGGATGGCTTTGCTGAAAAAGGGGCGCAGACGACCGGACAGGGTTGGCCGCCTTGCGCCAAGGTTAGGGAGGTTCCATGCCACCAGCGCCAGCGCGCCGAATGCAGCCACGTTAAGGCGTGCGCATTCCCTGCTCAATTGTACGGAGGTAAAGGGGCTCCATCCAAAGGATGGGATCCTCTATACGAAGGTAAGTGGCGACGAGAGCCCAACGTCGTTCGCGGTGTGGCTTCGACCATAGGCGCCCTTGGTCTTTCTCCGATGCATCAGCCTTCGTCGCCATGGAGCTGCGCGCGGAACGCGCGCGGCGATATTCCCGTGGCTGCGGCGTAGACCCGGCTGAAATAGGCGGGGTCCTCGAAGCCGAGCGTGTAGGCGATCGTCGAGACCGGCAAATTGGTGTAGACGAGGTTGCGCCGCGCCTCCCGGATCAGCCGGTTGAGGATGAGGTGCGAGGCGGTATCTCCGGTCGCCGCCCGTGTGATCCGGTTGAGATGCGTCGGCGTCACCGCCAGCGCTTCGGCATAGTCCGCGACGCTCCAGCGTTCCAGATGATGCTGCTCCAGGAGCGCCTCGAAGCGGCGGAACAGGCTCGACTCGACCGCGCCGTTGCCCCCGCTCTCGCTCGTGAGCGCGCGTGCCACCAGTCCGATCATGGCGGACGACAACGCGCGCAGCACATGCGCGCGGCCGAAATCGCGCGCGGCGTGTTCGGCGAAGATCTGCTTCATGATGGTGCGGATCTGCGGCGTGCCGCGCACCACGGCCGAGCGCGACAG
>NZ_JALBGZ010000212.1:0-9039 GCF_023006515.1 Bradyrhizobium sp. PRIMUS42 | reverse complement strand
ACCGGATGCCCCTATGTCGCGCGCTGTCCGCTCGCCGACCAGCATTGCCGCGAGGTTCCGCCTGAGTTACGCAAGGTGGGCGAGGGGCACCTTGCCGCCTGCCACAGGGCCGAGGCCGTGATGGCGTTGCCGCGGGCGGCCATGGAAGGTTAGTGTCCGGCGCAGGATTGGCGTAGGCTCACGAAGACAGCAGGCCGGGGAGTTACGAGATGTTCAGGAAACTATCGATCGTCGCCTTTGCCGCCGCGCTCATCGCGGCGCCTTTGCCCGTGCTGGCGCAGAGCAAGAAGGACAGCGTCGTCATGGCGATGGCGCTGGAGCCGCCGGGGCTCGATCCGACCAACGCCGCCGCTGCCGCGATCGCCGAGGTCACGCTCTACAACATCTACGAGACCCTGACCAAGATCAACGAGGACGGCTCCGTCTCGCCGCTGCTGGCCGAGAGCTGGACCGCATCGCCCGACCTGAAGACCTATACGTTCAAGCTGCGCAAGGGCGTCAAATTCCACAATGGCGAGCCGTTCGATTCCGCCGCGGTGAAGTTCTCGTTCGAGCGCAACGCCGCGCCGACCAGCACCAACAAGGACAAGAGCCTGTACCAGGCGTTCGAGAAGGTCGAGGCGCCGGACGCCGATACGATCGTGATCACCCTGAAATATGGCGAGCCGAACCTGCCGTTCCTGCTGGGACAGGCGGGCGGCTCGATTGTCGAGCCGAAGAGCGCTGCGACCAATATCACGCAGCCGGTCGGCACCGGGCCCTACCAGCTCGGGGCCTGGGCCAAGGGCTCATCGATCACGCTGACCAAGTGGGCCGACTACCGCAACGCCGCCGCGGTCAAACTGTCCAAGGTGACGATCCGCTTCATCTCGGAGCCGGCGGCGCAAACCGCCGCGCTGCTCTCGGGCGACATCGATGCGTTCCCGCGGGTCGCCGCACAGCGCGCCATGGCGCAGTTCAAGGCTGATCCGCGCTTCGCGGTGCTGGTCGGGGGCTCCAGGGCAAAGACCATCGTCGCGATCAACCACCGCAAGAAGCCGCTCGACGACGTCCGCGTCCGTCGCGCCATCCTCGCCGCGATCGACCGCAAGGCGATGATCGACGGCGCCGTCGACGGTTTCGGCACGCCGATTGGCAGCTTCTACGTGCCGGGCGCGCTCGGCTATGTCGACACTACCGGCATCAACCCCTACGACCCCGAGAAGGCCAAGAAGCTGCTCGCAGAGGCCGGCGTCACCACACCGCTCGAATTGTCGCTGAAGCTGCCGCCTCCGTCCTACGCTCGGCAGGGTGGCGAGATCGCCGCAGCCCAGCTCGCCAAGGTCGGCATCGTCGCCAAGATCGAGAACGTCGAATGGGCGCAATGGCTGTCGCAGGTGTTCGCCGGCAATGGTCCGCATAATTTCGACCTCACCATCGTCAGCCACGTCGAGCCGTTCGATCTCGTCAAGATCACCGAGGCAGACTATTATCTCGGCTACAACAACGAGGCATTCAACGCGCTCTACAAGCAGATCGTGTCGACGCCGGACGAGGCCGCCCGCGCCAAGCTGCTCGGCGACGCCCAGCGCATGCTCGCGACCGACGCCGTCTCCGCTTACCTGTACCAGCCACAGCTGATCACCATCACAGCCAAGAAGCTGAAGGGCGTCTGGAAGGACGTGCCGCAATACGAGAACGATTTCTCGACGTGGTATTGGGAGTAGGGCGGGGCCGACACGTTGCTCTCTTTCCTTCTCCCAAGGGGAGAAGGAAAGGCATCCCAAACCAAAATCTGAAAAACAACCCCATGCACAGTAGCCGGGCATAGTCATTTCAATGGCTTGCGCGTTGCTCGCTGCGATGGTTGGGGCGATGCGCCGGGACGTTGACCCGTCGGGCAAAACACTGGCAATATGACATCATCGCGGCCTCATGGTTCGGGACGCGCCGTCAGGCGAGGCACGCCATGAAGAAGCCAACTGGCCTCGCTGCGGCCGGCATCGCGGTGCCGATCCCCCTCAAGCTCGACGACGCAACGATGAGCGAGATCGCTCAAGCCCTCGCCGACGGCCGGGTTAATGCGACGGCGCTGACCAAAGCTTACCTTGTGCGTATCGAGGCCTATGATCGCGGCGGGCCTGCGCTCAACGCCGTGCGCGCGCTCAACCCCGACGCGCTTGGGATCGCGGGCACGCTCGACGGCACAAAACCATCGGCCAGGCAGCCGCTGGCCGGGATCCCGATCCTGGTGAAGGACAACATCGCAACGGGCGACAAGCAGCCGACGACCGCGGGCTCGCTGGCGCTGGAGGGCGCGCATGCAAGGGACGACGCCACAATCGTCAAGCTGCTGCGCGATGCCGGCGCGGTGATCCTGGGCAAGGCGAACCTGACCGAGTTCTCCAACATGCTCGCGGTCGACATGCCCGCGGGCTATTCGTCGCTCGGGGGCCAGGTGAAGAACCCGTATGCGCCGACGCTGATGGACGATCGCGGCATCCCGGTCGTGCCGCCGGGCGGATCGAGCGCGGGTTCGGCGGTTGCCGTGGCGGCCGGCTTGTGCGCGGCCTCTGTTGGTACCGAGACCTCGGGCTCGCTGCTGTACCCCGCCAGCCAGAACGGCCTCGTCACCGTCAAGCCGACGGTCGGACTCGTCAGCCGCGCCGGCATCGTGCCGATCGCGCACAGCCAGGACACCGCAGGGCCGATGACGCGTACCGTGCGTGACGCCGCGATGCTGCTGAACGTGCTGGCCGCCAAGGACGTGCTCGATCCCGTGACGGAGCGGCAAAGGCGGCCGGCCGATTACACGGCCGGCCTCACGCGGGATGCGATGAAGGGTGCGCGCATCGGCGTGCCGAGCGACCCGGCGGACCCGCTGAACGATCCCTACTACGACAAGCTGCCGCCGAGGTCGGCCAAGGTGATTGCTGACGCGATCACGGTGCTGGAAGATCTCGGAGCGGTCATCGTCCGCGCCAGCATGCCGACACCTGGCTGGATCGGCGGGCCGGGTACGACCATGGCCGTGCTGAACCGCAATCCGCTGAGCCACCACAAGGGCACTGTCGCGAGGCCGCCGGTGGTCTTCCTCTACGAGCTGAAACGCGATCTCGACCTCTACCTCAGGGATTGGGCGACTAACACCGAGATCAGGAGCATTGCCGACATCGTGGCCTTCAATGCTGCGCATGCGGAGACGGCGCTACGCTTTGGCCAGGATCACTTCCTCGCCGCCAGCATGACCAGAGGCGATCTGAGCGAGCGCGAATATAAATCGGCACGTGCCATGGATCTGCTCTCCGCCAAGACGCGCGGCATGGACGCCTACATGAATCAGCACAAGCTCGACGCGGTGCTATTCCCCGGCAGTGCAGGCTGCGGGATCGCCGCCAAGGCGGGCTATCCGAGCGTCATGGTGCCGGCCGGCTTCATCTCGGGAGCAGACGACAAGGACACGCCCGACTACCCGCTCGGCATCACCTTCGCAGGCCGTGCCTGGAGCGAGCACAAGCTGCTGCGTCTGGCCTACGCCTATGAGCAGGCCTCCAACATGCGCAAACCGCCGCCGGGGTTGGCAGACGTTTAGGTCGTACCCCTTGGGGTGCGCCCACTCCCAGGCAGGAGCCACTATGATATCGATAACTCGGCAGGCAAACCGGGACAACTCTCATCAGTGACGCGATCCTTAACGAGGAGTCAGAGGTCCTTTTGGTCTGCGAACGACGGAAGCCGAATTGCTCTGAGTCATAACCCAAGCGCGATTTCGGCCCAATTCAACATGCGATCGCTATTGAGGAAGGCCAGCACCGCCGGCTCCAGTGAGGCGGGCGCGCCCGGTCCAACCAAAACCGTCGCGGCCACCATGTCGCAGCGCTGATTGAAGGCGAGTGAGAGCGCGGCGCTGCGATTTCCCTCGACGCGATAGGCCCGGCTGCGGCCGCGCATCCGACCGACTACGATTTCTCGGCCGGCACCGATCGGAGTTGCCTTGCCAATCAGCGCCAGGTCGCCCATTTGCTCGAGGTCGCCGTCATCGGCGACGCCGGTGGCGCAATTGCAAAAGCCGAGCTTGGCGCGAACGTACAGCTGGACCTCGCCGCCGCAATCGTGGGCCTTGCAGCGGAACGCCTTTCCCTTCCCCCAGGGATCTGCGCTGAAAGGCCAGTCGGTTTCCGTCCACACCGGGCGGACCTCGCTGGATGCCGCTGTTGCGCGTGCCGGTTCGTCAGATCGCAATATCCAGACCGCAGCGGCTGCGCAGAGTAGTGCGGTGGCTGAGCTGATCGCAACGAATTTGCTTGCCAGGCGCATGGCAGATGCCGCTGAACTTTTGCTAATTTTGAGCCATGAACTTCCGTGCGGCCGCGAGGTCCTCCCGCGAGGAGTCGCCATTGCGCGCCATGTCGACGACTTTCGCGTAGTATTGGCGTGCCTTCACGATGTCACCCGCCTTCTCGGCGGCGTGAGCGGCGCCGATCGTCGCGCCAAAGCGGTTCGGTTCCTTGCGCATCGTGGCCTCGAACGCGGCCAATGCCTCTGTCGCCATGCCGCGCTCGAGCAGCATGGTCCCGTAAAGCTCGCGCGCCGGGGCAAGCGGTCCCGGCGTCACGATGGATTTTTCGGTCTTGTCTTCGGCATCGGCGGCAAGGCGCATCGCTTCCAACGCGTCCGCCTGTTTTCCCTGGGCATTGAGCTGCCAGGCTGTGGCGACCTGCCGCTGAATGTCGACGATCTCGCCCCAATAGGCATCCTTGTCCTGCTGCAACTTCTCCCGAAGCTCCGCCAGCTTGGCGATATCCGCCGTTGCGGCGTCCGCATTGGCGGAGCGCGCGGCGCCAAGGGCGCGGGCGAAATAGGTGATCGCATCGACGTAGGCAAACCGGCTCGGCTCGACCTTCAACGCGGCCGCGCCCTGCCAATCGCCTCGCTCGACCATATAACGCGCCTGGCTGGCCGCTATCGCGTAGGGACCGGCGCGGACGGCCGGCGCATACCCCGTGGTCGCGACCATGTCTGCGATGACGTCGCGGGCTCGGCTGTCCTGCGCAAGCTGGAGCAGGGCATAGACCATATAGTCGTCGGCATGCAGCTGCTCGCTGGGGTCCTTGCCCTCCTTGGCAGCCTTGGCGGAACGGCTATTGGCGTCGATGGATTCGTTCCAGTAGCCGACGCGCGTAAAGATGTGCGACGGCATATGCAAAGCGTGCGGCGCCGCCGGCGCGATCTCGGAATAGCGCTTAGCAGCGTCGAGACCTTGTTCTGCGATCGCCGGATAGTCGTAAAGGTGGATCAAGTAATGCGCGACGCCCGGGTGCCGCGGCTGTCGCTTGAAGATCGGCTCCAGGATGGCAGCGCCCTTGAGTTGGTTGGCATAGGTCTTGTCGTTTGGTGACGCCGTGACATTCAGCGTGATGGCATAGGCGATCTGTGCCTCGTCATCATCGGGATAGCGCGTGGCGACGGCTTCGGTTGCCTTGAGATATGCCTGCGCGCGTTGGCCAAACGTCGTCTTCTCGTCGCCCGAGTAGAAGGCCAGCAGCGCGTCGACATAGTCGCGCTCGCGTTCGCTCTTGGCGCCGAGTGCCTTCGCCTTCTGCAGCGCAGCGAGGCCCTCAGTGAGGTTTTCCTTCGGCGCAGGAAAATGCGGATTGTACAGCAGGCTGAGGGCAATCCCCCAATGGGCGATGGCGCATTCCGGATCGGCCTGCAACGTCTCCTCGAAAATCTCTTTCGCGGGTCGATACCAGAACGAGTGCTGATAGCGCATCCCGCGGTCGAAGCGCCGCTGCGCCACCTCGTTGCAGGAGGTCTGGAAGTGAACCTTGCCAAACTGCTCGTCGGTCCCGTCCTCGGCGTGTGCGGCAGGCGTGGCGGAGATCGAGCACAGAGTGGCGAGGGTGAGAAGAGAGACGGTTCTCAAGACGAGCGCGCGCATCGGCCCTCCGTTTCTGTTCAGAAAAAGTTGCTCAGATGGCGCCGATACGGCCAGGGCGCCTAAGTTCGCAGTGCTGAAATTGGCGGTGGCAATTGCGTTGTTGGAAGGATTTGCCCATTCGCGATGCGAGTCAATAGGAGCGGGCAAAATTGCATTAGGGAAGCACGCCTGTCAGGCTCCAACCTCCCGTGCGCGAAATCGTGGTGCGGATAGCGAGGCGTAGGCCGCCAAAGACATGCACAGCAAGTCTGAGGATGTCTGCTCATGGTGGAGGACCGAAAGCTCCCGGGTAAAGGGTACACTGACGTGAACGCCCCATTGCGGTATGCGACATCGCGCCGCTTCGCGACGGTGAATTGCACTTCACTGAGTGCGACGAACGTCATGGACTGATACTCTGCGCCCCATCGTCCTCAAGCAGCCATGAGGAACGAATGAAGCGGCGGGAGTTCATAGCGGTTACTGCGGCAGTGCTCGTTTCGCCCCACAGTTTGTGGGCGCAGAGGAAGCCTCGGCACATTGGCTTTCTTGCGATCGGTGATGGGAGCGGGCAGGCCCTTAATCAAGCCGAGCGTGTATTCCTCGATGGGCTGCGACACCACGGCTGGCTAGGTGGAAATCTGATTGTCGAATTGCGCTTTTCTCATCCCCCCGATCAACTGCCAGCTTCAGTCGCCGACCTGATCGGCCTCAATCCCGATGTGCTAATCGCTGCGGGACCTCAAGCGGCGCTAGCCCTGAAATCGGCAACTGCCACCATTCCGATTGTGTTCGTCGCTGTGGCTGACCCCGTCCGCCTCGGCCTCGTTCAAAGTCTATCGCGACCGGGGGGCAACATAACGGGTATTACGACCAACGTACCTGAAGATTTTTTCGGAAAACGTATCGAAATCCTTCGCGAACTTATTCCTGGCGCCTCGAGAATCGCGATCTTGGTCAATCCAAAGAACCCAATGCTTTACTTAGTGGAAGAGACACGCAGCAAGGCGCGGAAGCTCGGCATAGTGCTGCTGACAGTTGAAGCGGCCACGGCCGAGGAACTTGACGTAGCCTTTGCTTCGGCTTCTGCCCAAAATGCCGATGCGATAATTGATTTCGGGGATCCGCTCACCTATGTCGAAGCGCCGCGAATAATCGCACTCGCGGCGAAGTATCGTCTGCCGGCAAACTACTTGTTTCGAGTCTACGCCAATGGCGGATTGTCGGTCTACGGCGCGGATACAGCCGATCTATTCCGCCGTGCAAGCAGTTTTGTCGATAGGATACTCAGAGGCACCAAGCCTGCCGATCTGCCGGTGGAGCAGCCGACCAAGTTCGAGTTGGTGATTAACATAAGGATTGCCAAGGCACTCGGCCTCACCGTGCCGTCCTCGATACTCGTCCGCGCCGACGAAGTGATCGAATGAGGCCCAGTTTGCTGCAATGCATGAGTCTCTTGTCGGGTCCTAAGCGGACATTCGCTGATCCCTTTTGGTCGGAATGCGGACTCCGCCCGAAACGCAAGGCATACCGCACCCCAGGGATATTGAACGTTTGGAACCCTGATGCGTTAGCCCGCCAGATGACGGCCGGATGCATCAGCCGGCATGACGATGCGGCCACGGAGTTCGGTTCTTGCTCAAGCTTTACAGGTGGCCGTCCGACGACTGGCGGAGTATCGGCGCGGAAATGCCCTCGGAGATCATCTGGGCTGACCTCCTGAACGCCACCGATGAGGAAAAGGAGTTCGTCGAACGACTGCTCGGCATCCGCATCCTCTCGCAAGAGTCTCTTAGCGAGATCGAGGCGTCGAGCCGCCTCATTCTCGACCACGGCACGCTCTATCTCAGCTCGCCGGCGGTCCGGCTCGACGAGGACAACGAGGCGGAGATCACGCCGGTGGGATTCGTCATCGGCCCGCATGTGCTGGTCACAGTGCGCTTTGCGGAGCTGCCGACCTTCGACGACATCGGCAAGCGCATCGGCTCCGACGACAGCCTGGAGAACGGCATGTGCGTGTTCACCAGCCTGCTCGAAGCCATGATCGACCGTGGCGCCGACGTCCTGGAGCATCTCGGCGCGAAGGTCGACAAGCTCTCCCGCGGCGTCTTCAGGGGCGGGCTCGTCCGCACCCAGCGGCCGGTGCGCTCCAGCCGCCGGATGCGCGAGGCGCTGGAGAACATCGGCGAACTGGCCGATCGCCTCGCCAAGGCGCGCGATGTCCTGCTCGGCGTTGGCCGCATTGCGTCGTTCGCGGGCGATGTCGGCAGTGAATGGATCACGGCCGCGTCGAAGAAGCGCCTGGAGGCCGTGTCGAAGGACGTGGTTTCGCTCAGCGATTACGAGACGCGACTGTCCGACAAGATCCAGTTGCTGCTTGATGCCGTGCTCGGCTTCATCAACATCCAGCAGAACGAGCTGTTCAAGATTTTGACGATCGTGTCCGTCGTTGGCGTGCCGCCGACCATCCTGGTCGGCATCTGGGGCATGAACTTCAAGCACATGCCCGAGCTGGACTGGAGCTTCGGCTATCCGCTGGCCTGGCTCGCGATCATCGCCAGCGGCGTGTTGCCCCTGATCTGGTTCAAGCGGCGCGGCTGGTTCGATTGAAGCTGCGGCGCACCGTTCGGAAACGATGCGCCGCCGCTCGATCATGCTGCCTTGGCGTGGACGTTGCCAATCCATTCGCGGGCCAGCGTTACGTCAGCTTGCGACAATTGGTGGCCTGCCGGCAGCACCTTGTGGTCGACACGCGCTCCGGCATCCGACAACAGCGTCGCCAGCTTCGCCGAATTGCTCGCCGTCACGATCGGGTCGGCTTGGCCGGACAGCAGCAGCACCGGCTTGCCCGCAAGCTCGGCTTTCGGCGGAGCCGACAGCGGCACCATGGCGCGCAGCAGGATCGCGCCTGCAAGCACATCCGGCTTCAGCAATAGCAACGCGGCTGCGATGTTGGCGCCGTTGGAGAAGCCAACCGCAACCGGTGCGGCGATGCCGTATTGCTCTCGTGCATCCGCGATGAAGTCGCCGAGCTCGCGCGCACGCTGTCGCACGTCCTCCTCGTCGAACACGCCTTCGGCGAGACGGCGGAAGAAGCGCGGCATGCCGTGCTCGAGCACGCGGCCGCGCGGCGAGAGCAG
>NZ_JALBGZ010000211.1:0-9068 GCF_023006515.1 Bradyrhizobium sp. PRIMUS42 | reverse complement strand
CGGCAGCCCAGCCACTGGTCACGAGCACGATGGTGTTGATCCCGGCCAGGTGCGCGTCAAGAGTGGCCTGACCGGCCGCGAAGACCGCCGGGTGAAGCGCGCGAGCGATGACGAAGGCGCCGAGGAACAGGCCGAAGGCGGCGAGCTCGCTGAAGATCAGCACCCAGATCATGGGATCGCCGGGAAGATCTTCCAGGATTCCCCAGCCGGTTCCCTGTTGCTCGCAATCCGTCGCCGACATCTGACTTCCGCATCAAGACGCCGAACAGATATCCCACCGGCGCGATTCCGACTTTGTCGCCGCACAAATAGTGCAACCGGCCGGAGGCGCGTTTGCGCTATCGCAACGTTCCGCCCGTCCCGCCGCCATAAGCTGAATGCCTCCGGCGGTTCCGCAAAACGGCGAGCGATGCGATGAGCGATGCACAAATCGGGCTGATGACCGCGACCCCCATCATCATCGCGTTCGCCATCGCGCTCCGGCGAATGGGAGTGCTGTCGACCGTGGCAACCGTATCGGCGGTGAGCCTCTCCGTCGCGATCGCGGCGGTGCTGTTCACGACGCAGTAAATTCGCAAGGCCGGCAAGCCAAAGCCGGAAGAGTGTCAAAAATTGCGGCGGATACCATTTCTTGCGGTGAAAGGAGGTCAAGCGATTGACTTCCATCGCGGGAACCCAAAAACCTGAATCCAGGAGCGCACGGGGCAGCGAAGGCTAGGCTAAGGCAGTGCCTTCCTTGTCAGGAGATCAGTTGCCGGGGACCGTCTACATTGTCGATGACGACGCTCCCTTCCGCACCGCGCTCCAACGGCAATTGGAGCAGTCCGGATACCGCGTGGTCGCCTATGCGTCGGCCGAGCAGGTGCTGGAGCGGCCGTGCAACGAAAACGAGCCCGGCTGCATCCTCCTAGATGTCCGGATGCCCGGCTTGAGTGGCCTGGCGCTGCAAAGCAGTTTGCTGGAGCTCGGCTCGAGCCTTCCGATTCTGTTTCTCACCGGCTATTGCGACGTGAGTACGACGGTAAGGGCAATCAAGGCAGGCGCCGAAGACTTCCTGATCAAGCCTGTCGAACCGGATGAACTCCTTCACGCGATCGCGCGAGCTCTGGCGCGGCACCGGTCATCGCTCGTGCTCAAACGCGAATTCGACGATCTGCGAAATCGCCTTGCAACCTTAACCCCGCGCGAACGGCAGGTATTCATGCTTCTTGTGGGAGGGAAGATCAGCAAGCAGGTGGCTCACGAGCTCGGCACGTCGGTACGGACGATCAAGGCACACCGCAAGAAAGTGATGGAGAAGATGAGAGCGGGAGGTCTGGCTGAACTTGTGTTGATCGGCGAACGCCTGGCGTCGGCTCGCGTGACCACTAATTGGGACGGGTGCAACTCTATGGAAAACGCGAGCCGCTTTCCCGCCGGAAAACCGTCGGTGTAACACCAACGAACTTTCGAAATACACGATTCAGCTGCGATGTATCGCTAAACCCTGCCGCTCGTGCGACGTCTTCGAGCGAGAGATCGGGCGTCGACAGCAGCAGCCCTTTCGCATGGCGGGTTCTCTCCGAGAGGACGTATTGGTAGGGTGAGTGTCCAGCTGCCTCCTTGAACGTCCTGATGAAGTGGTATTGGCTCAGCCCTGCCACAGCTGCAAGGTCGGATATCGAGATTTCGGTCGAGATCTGAGCATCGACAAACTCCTGAACGCGCCTCAACTGACGCAAAGTCAGACCTCCCCGGACCTGGCTACGAGGGGAAAGCTTCGGGTCAGCAGCGTGCCGTAGCTCCCACAAAAGCAGCAGCCCAAGTGTCTCCGCATAGGCATGGTCATTGATGCCGGATCCATTCACGACACTCTGGAGCTTCTGGAGCGTCGCCTTGAGATTGTCGTTCTCGAAATAAAGCGATGGAGGAATTTCCGAGATATCGTCTGCCCTGCGAACCGATTTGGCCGGGGTGAGATGCACCGCAAAGACGGACGAGACGCCGCCCTTGAAGCGATTCCAGCCCTGTACCGAAGATCCGGCCGGCACGAACGTCAGCCGGTCTCGAAGATCGGTTCGCGTCGAAGGGCTCCCTCCGTCGATCGTCGTCTCTCCCGCAGCGCGGATGGAATCATGCAACGCCAGGAAGGCTGCATCTCCCTTGACGCGAAATTCCAGCTCCGTCTGCCAGAATTGCAGAAGCTCAGCGGAGAACCAGGACCACGACATCCGCTTGACTGAGGGGCGGCACCGCGTCTCAGGGTGCCGCTGATGCCATTCGAGCTTCCCGTACGGTTCCAAGCTCTTTCTCCAAGGATACCTTCTGCTTCGGGGACACTGCAAATTCCCGCAGAAATCCGCAACCCGTTTTGGGCCGCTTCGATCTGCTAACGCCGCTGATTGTACACGTCGATACAGACCGCCCCCAGCAGCACCAGACCCTTGATGACCTGCTGATAGTCGATGCCGATGCCGAGGATGGACATGCCGTTGTTCATCACGCCCATGATCATGGCGCCGACCACGGCCCCCCCGACCCGGCCCACACCGCCATAAGCCGAAGCGCCGCCGATGAAGCAGGCGGCGATAACGTCGAGCTCGAAGCCGAGCCCGGCCTTCGGGGTCGCGGTGTTGAGGCGCGCAGCGAAGACGAGGCCGGCGAGCGCGGCGAGCACGCCCATGTTGACGAAGGTGAGGAAGGTCAGCCGCTCCGTCTTGATGCCCGACAGTTTTGCCGCTTTCGCATTGCCGCCCACCGCATAGACCTGCCGGCCAATCACGGTGCGCCGGGTGACGAAGCCGTACAGGGCGATCAGGGCCGTCATGATGACCAGCACGTTCGGCAAGCCGCGATGCGAGGCGATCAGATAGGTGAAATAGAGCACCGCACAGGCGAGCAGAACGCTCTTTCCCAGGAAGAACGCATAAGGCTCGACCTCGATGCCATGCGATTGCTCACGTGACCGGCCCTTGGCGCTTGCATAGACGAGGCCGAGCGCGAGCACGGCGCCGATCAGCATGGAGGTCGGATGCAGCGTGCCGGCTTCGGGCAGAAGCTCCGGAATGAAGCCGGACGACAGCTTCTGGAACGTCGCGGGGAACGGGCCGAGTGACTGCCCCTGCAGCACCGCAAGCGCGAGCCCCTTGAACACCAGCATGCCCGCCAGCGTCACGATAAAGGACGGAATGCCGAAATAGGCCACCCAATAGCCCTGCGCCGCGCCGATCGCCGCGCCCAGCAACAGGCAGGCGATGAAGGCGAGCGTATAGTCGACCTTGTAAGTCACCATCAGCACGGCTGCCACCGCGCCGACGAAGCCGGCGACCGAGCCGACCGAGAGGTCGATATGGCCGGTGACGATCACCAGCAGCATGCCGAGCGCCATGATGACGATATAGCTGTTCTGCAGCACCAGATTGGTCAGATTGAGCGGCTGCAGCAGCGTGCCGCCGGTCATGACCTGGAAGAACAGCATGATCGCGATCAACGACATCAGCATGCCGTAGTTGCGCAAATTGTTCTTGATGAAGCTGCCGTGCCGGCGCTCTTCGGGCAGCGATACCGTCTTGTCGGTCATGGCTGCGATCCTCCCATCTCCGCGGCCGCTGGCGCGGCGTTCCCAATGTTTCGTTCGTTGCGCATGATGGCGCGCATGATCTTCTCCTGCGTCGCGTCAGGGCCCTTGAACTCGCCGACGAAGGCGCCCTCGTTCATGACGCAGATGCGGTCGCAGATGCCGAGCAGCTCGGGCATCTCCGAGGAGATCACCACGACGCCGCGGCCGGCTTCCGCCAGCTCGTTGATAATACAGTAGATCTCGTATTTGGCACCGACGTCGATGCCCCGCGTCGGCTCGTCCAGGATCAGGACCTTGGGGTCGGTCATCAGCCATTTCGACAGCACCACCTTCTGCTGGTTGCCGCCGGAGAGCTGGCCGGTCTCCTGGTAGACGTCGGAGCAGCGGATGCGCATGCGCGTGCGATAGTCGCTGGCGATCTTCAGCTCGGCGATGTCGTCGATCACCCGGCTTGGGGCGACCTGGTCGAGGCTGGCGAGCGTAATGTTCTTGCGGACGTCGTCGGCCAGGATCAGGCCGAGCTGCTTGCGATCCTCGGTGACATAGGCAAGGCCGGCGTCGATCGCGGCAGCGACGCTCGGCAGCACCATCTCCCTGCCTTCGAGCCGGAGAGAGCCGCTAATCGTGGTGCCCCAGGAGCGGCCGAACAGGCTCATGGCGAATTCAGTGCGGCCGGCGCCCATCAGGCCGGCAATACCGACGACCTCGCCACGCCTGACGCTGAAATCTACATTCTTGATCACCTGCCGCTCGGGATGGATCGGATGGTACACCGACCAGTTCTCGACAGTGAGCACGGGTTCACCGATCTTCGCGTTGCGCTCCGGGAAGCGGTGGGCGAGATCGCGATTGACCATGCTGCGGATGATGCGGTCTTCCTGGATCGGCTCGCTGCGGCAATCGATGCTGTCGACGGTGCGGCCGTCGCGCAGCACGGTGATGTGATCGGCGACCTTGGCGACCTCGTTGAGCTTGTGCGAGATCAGGATCGAACCGATGCCCTGCTCGCGGAACGCCATCAGGCGTTCGAGCAGCGCGGCGCTGTCGGCCTCGTTGAGGCTGGCGGTCGGCTCATCCAGGATCAGCATCCGCACCCGCTTGGACAGCGCCTTGGCGATCTCGACCAGCTGCTGCTTGCCGACGCCGAGATCGGTGATCAGCGTATCCGGAGATTCCTTCAGGCCCACCTGCGCCAGCAGCTCACGCGTGCGCCGGTAGACCTCGTCACGGTCGATGACGCCGAGCTTTGACGGCGGATGCGACAGAAAGATGTTTTCCGCGATCGACATCAGCGGGATCAGCGCCAGCTCCTGGTGGATGATGATGATGCCGAGCGCCTCGGAATCGTTGATGTCGCGAAAGCGCCGCTCCTCGTTGTCGAAGACGATGGTGCCCTCGTAGCTTCCATGCGGGTAGACCCCGCTCAGCACCTTCATCAGCGTCGACTTGCCCGCGCCGTTCTCGCCGACGAGCGCATGGATCTGGCCCGCGTGAACCGAGAAATTGACGTCGCGCAGCGCCTGCACGCCGGCAAAGCTCTTGCTGACGTTGCGCATCTCCAGCATGGCGGTCATCGTCGTTGTCCCTTGGAACGTTTGCCCCTCCGCCGTCATTCCGGGGCGATGCAAAGCATCGAACCCGGAATCTCGAGGTTCCGGGTCCGCCCTTCGGGCGCCCCGGACCGACGGAGCACTCAACTTACTGGAACTGCGACTTCTTGTAGTAGCCGCTCTCGACCAGGGTCTTCTCCCAATTGTCCTTGTAGACCACGACCGGCTTGAGCAAATAGGACGGCACGGTCTTGGCGCCGTTCTCGTAGGTCTTGGTGTCGTTGACCGTGACCTGCTTGCCGGCGAGCGCGGCGTCGACCATGTCGGCAGTCACCTTGGCGAGGTCGCGGGTGTCCTTGAAGATGGTCGAATACTGATCGCCGCGCAGCATCGCCTTGATCGAGGGCACCTCGGCGTCCTGACCGCTGATAACAGGCATCGGCTGATTGGCGCTGCCGTAGCCAACTCCCTTCAGCGAGGAAATGATGCCGATCGACAGGCCGTCATAGGGCGACAACACGGCGTTGACCTTCTTGTTGCCGTAGTAAGCGCTGAGCAGGTTATCCATGCGGGCCTGCGCAGTGGCGCCATCCCAGCGCAAGGTCGCGACCTTGTCCATGCCCATCTGGCCGGACACGACGACGAGCTTGCCGCTGTCGATGTAGGGCTTCAGCACGCTCATCGCGCCGTTGTAGAAGAAATAGGCGTTGTTGTCGTCGGGCGAGCCGCCGAACAGCTCGATGTTGAACGGGCCCTTGCCGTCCTTGAGACCGAGGCCCTGTACGATCGACTCGGCCTGGAGCACGCCGACCTGGAAATTGTCGAAGGTCGCGTAATAGTCGACGTTCGGCGTCCCGCGGATCAGGCGGTCGTAGGCGATCACGGTGATGCCTTTGGCCTTGGCCTGCTTGAGCACATCGGACAGCGTGGTGCCGTCGATCGCGGCGATCACCAGGGCTTTCGCGCCCTTGGTCACCATGTTCTCGACCTGCGAGAGCTGGTTCGGGATGTCGTCTTCGGCATATTGCAGGTCAGTGTTGTAGCCGCGCTCCTTCAACACCTTGACCATGTTGTTGCCGTCGTCGATCCAGCGCGCCGACGATTTGGTCGGCATCGCGATGCCGACGGTCGCCTTGTCCTGGGCGGAGGCGGTGACGCCTGAGGCCATCGTCGCAGCGCCGGTCAGCGCCAACGCCAATAATGTCGTCTTCAGTTTCAGCATGTTTTACTCCCTTGGGTGTCAGACTGTTTCTTTGTTTCATCGAGAACGTCGTCGTGGGCTGCTTTCGGGTCTCCTATGCGAGCTTGACGTCGGGCTCCGCGCGACCGCGCGCGGATGCCTCCAATAGAAAAGTGCAACCGGCTTGCGGATCGGCGGCGCGTGCGGCCGCATCCATATCCTGCCAGGCCGACGTGACGAGGAGGCGCGACAGATCTGGGCCGACGAAAGCGGGACAGCTCGCCTGCTTTGCCGGCACGCTCAGTGAGCGCAGACGCTCGCCTTGCGGAGAATAGACGTCGATGCGGCTCGCGCCCCAGCACGCATTCCAGATCTGCCCGTCAGCATCGCACACCGAACCGTCGAGGCCCCCGATGCCGGTGTGGCGCAATAGCACCTCAGGCTCGCCGCGCGGCAGGCCGGTCGCGGGATTGAGTGGCACGGCATAGAGCACGCCGCGCGGGGTGTCGGTGAAATAGCCGGTGGCGCCATCGGGCGAGAAGCAGATCGAGTTGGGGATGCTGATGCCGGGAAACAGCGTCGAGATCTTGCCGCGATGGAGCGCGTAGATCGCGCCGGCCTTTGGCTCGGCCTTCTTGCCCATGGTGCCGATCCAGAACGTGCCGGACTGGTGCACTCGGCAATCATTGGAGCGCGTGGCTGGATTGTCGGCTTCGAGCGGAAGCAACAGCGTCATCACGCCGCCGGCAAGCTTGCGGACGTAAAGCCCGTCCTCGGCGACGATCAACTGCCGTTCAGCATCGATACGCCCGAGAGCGCTCGCCATCCGGCCGAGCGCATGGACGCGGATGCTGCCACGGCCGAGTTGCGCCTCGAACAGCCGTCCCTCGCGGATGTCGAACCACCAGGCGGTATCGGTGGTTACGTCGTAGGTCGGGCCCTCGCCGAGTTGGCAGGGATCGTCCGAAAGAATCGAGGTCGGCACCTGTTCCATCATGGCGTCCCCACTCCGAAGCGATAGACCGTGTGATGGCGGTAGACTTCGCCGGGCCCAAGGCGCGGGCTCGGAAAATCCGGCCGGTTCGGCGCATCAGGCCAGATGTGCGGCTCCAGGCACATGGCGTCCGACTGGCGGATGAGCTTGCCGCCCTTCCCCGAAATCGTGCCGTCGAGATAGTTGCCGGAATAGACCTGAAGGCCGGGCTGGTCGGTGAACAGCTCCATGATCCGCCCCGAGCGCGGTGCCTCCAGCCGCGCGGCGAGCGCCAGCTTGCCGTCACGGGCGAGGCAGTAGGTGTGGTCGTAGCCCCTGCCGTTCTGCAATTGCTCGTGGCTCTCGCGGATACGCGCGCCGACAGCTTGGGCGTCGCGGAAGTCGAACGGCGTGCCGGCAACGCTACGCGGCGGACCGGGCAGCGGGATCGCGGTGGGATCGATGGCGAGGAAATGCTCAGCGGCGACCGTGAGTTTGTGGTCAAGGATCGGCGTGCCCGATGTTGCACCTTCCAGATTGAAGAAGCTGTGGTTGGTCAGGTTGACGATGGTCGGCCGGTCGGTCCGCGCCTCCATCTCGAGTGACAGCTCGGACGGGCCGGTGATGCGATAGGTCAGGCGGACGTCGAGTTTGCCGGGATAGTTCTCCTCGCCATGCGGGCTCATGTAGGTGAGCGTCACCGCGGGCGCGGCGCCGTCCTCGATCGCGGCAATCTCCCAGAGCTTGCGGTCAAACCCGTCGAGGCCGCCATGCAGAGCGTTCGGGCCGTTGTTGACGGGAAGCTGCACCGTCTCACCATCGAGTGAAAATTGTCCCTTGGCGATACGGTTGGCGTAGCGGCCGACGGTGGCGCCCAGGAACTTGCGCTCGGCGAGGTAGCCGGCGAAGGCGTCATGGCCGAGCACGACGTCGTCATATCCGCCTTTGGCGTCCGGCGCGATCAGCGCCTGGATCACCGCGCCATGGGTGATGATGCGCGCTTCGAACCCACGCTCACCGCGCAGCACGATGCGCTCGACGTTGCGGCCGTCCGGCAGCGTTCCAAAGACGTCTTTTTCGATTTTTGAGCCAGCCATGTCTAATCCACAAACGGTTCGACGACGGTGCGCCGGCCGAGCAGGAAGGCGTCGGCGACGAGACGAAGCGGCGTCAGGTCGACGTCGCTTGCGCCGGTCGCCGCGAGCTCGACGAAGCGCTGGTAGAGTCCGCGATATTCCTCATCGGGCGCCTCGGCAAGCACCTTGCCGTCGACGGCCATGCGCGCGCCACCGCTGGACAAGGTCATCCGGCCCTGATCGGTGTCGACGAGGATATCCCAGCTCTGCGGCCCGGTCTGACGAAAGTCGAACTCGGCGGTCACAGGCAGGCCGTCGATATCGGTCAGTGTCAGGTTGGCAGCGATCGGCGCTTGGCAATTGGCCGGAAAGGCCAGTTCGGCCGCGGTGACGAATACCGGCTTGCGCAGGATTTTGGTCAGGATCGACAGCGCGTTGATGCCGGGGTCGAACACGCCAAGACCGCCCGGCTCCCAGATCCAGCCCTGCCCTGGATGCCAGACGCGAACGTCTTCCTTCCAGTCGATATGCACCGACGTGATGCGTCGCCCAGCGAGCCATTGTCGCGCGGGATCGACCGCCGGCGCATGGCGCGAATGCCAGGTCGCAAACAGCGTTCTCTTGGCTTCCGCCGCCATCGCGATCAGCGGATCGAGCTCGGCAACCCCGATCCCCGGCGGCTTCTCCAGCATCACATGCTTGCCGGCTTTGAGCGCCGCCGCGGCCTGGG